>NZ_JBHZCN010000092.1:0-37765 GCF_042755465.1 Kitasatospora sp. NPDC059160
GGGCCCGGCGGCACCGTAGGGGGGCGCCGGCCACCCCTCTACGGGGGCGCCCCCCACCCCCCGACCGGCGGTCGGGGGACCGCTGCCCGGTCCCCCGGCCGCCACCCCCTCAGGTCCCGGGCCCGGGGCGGCTATCGTGCACAGGTGCACGAGGCCGCTCGGGACCCCGGAGGCCGCACGTGAGGGGAGTCCCAGGTGATCGGACGCGCGCTGAACGGGCGTTACGAACTCGTCGAGATACTCGGCGTCGGAGGCATGGCCACGGTCTGGCGCGGCCTCGACCGGGTCCTGGGCCGCCAGGTGGCCGTCAAGGTCCTCAACGGCGGCCTCGCCGACGACCCCCGTTTCGCCGAGCGTTTCAGCCGCGAGGCGCAGCACGCCGCGATGCTGGTGCACCCGAGGATCGTCATGGTCTTCGACTCGGGCGTGGACGAGGGCACCCCGTTCATCGTCATGGAGCTGGTGAACGGCCGTTCGCTCGCCGCCGTCCTGGTCCAGCAGCCGCAGTTGCCGGTGGAGCGCGCGGTCGGCATCGCGGCGGCGGTCTGCGAGGCGCTGTCGGTCGCGCACGCGGCGGGCCTGGTGCACCGGGACATCAAGCCCGGCAACATCATGATCACCGACGACGGCGGCGTGAAGGTGGTGGACTTCGGCATCGCCCGGGCCGGTTCGTCCAGCAACCTGACCCAGACCGCGAGCGTGCTCGGTACGGCCGCCTACCTCTCGCCCGAGCAGGCCACCGCCTCCGCCCTGGACGGCCGCACCGACCTGTACGCGGTCGGCTGCGTGCTGACCGAGATGCTCACCGGCGCGACGCCGTTCACCGCCGAGACCCCGGTGGCGATCGCCTTCAAGCACGTCAGCGAGCAGCCCCTGCCCCCGTCCGCGCGCCGCCCGGGCCTGCCGCCGGCCCTGGACGCGGTGGCGCTGCGCCTGCTGGCCAAGGATCCGGCCCACCGCCCGGCCGACGCCGCCGCGGCGCGGGCCGAACTCCTCGGCACCGTACCGGGCCTGGCCGTCGGCGATCCGACCGCGGAGCTGCTCGCGACCGCCGCTCCCACGCAGCTGCTGCCGCCGGTGGGGCCGACGGGGTCGATGCCGCCGATGGCACCGATGGGGCCGATGGGGCCGATGGCGCCGGTGCACCCGAACCAGCAGCACACCACCCTGCTCCCGCCCCAGACCCCGCACGGCGTCCCGCACCACCCCGTCCCGGCCGCGACCTCGGTGATGGCGCCGCTCCCGGCGATGCCGCCCGCGGCGCACCCGGCCGGACGGCTCCCCATGCCCGCCCCCACGGTGAGCCGGCGCAACAAGCCCCTGGTCCTCGGAGCGCTGGGCATAGCCGGCCTCGCCGGGGTCATCGCCGTGGTGCTGACCGCCGCCGACGAGCCGGCCGGCAACGCCGCCGCCAAGCCCCCGGCGGCGACCAAGTCCGTGGCCACCACTGCGACGACGGCCCCGACCTCCGCTGCTGCCGCCCCCACCACCCCGGCCGCCACGCCGACCGCTCCCGTGCCCACCCAGTCCGTCCCGCGCAACCAGCCCGCGGAGCTCCAACTCCAGTCCTTCCGGCAGGCCGTGGCGCAGGCGCAGGTCGGCAAGGAGCGCGACAAGCAGACGGAGCTGCTGCAGATCCTCGACGAGACCGCCTCCCGGCTGAACGAGGGCAACCCCGACGACGCCGCCCAGGAGCTCCGGGCCGCCCAGAAGACGATCAAGGACCTGGGCAAGAAGCACGCGATCGACGGCCCCACCTACGCCAACTGGAACGCCCGTCTGTCCGCGCTGTACGCGACCCTCCACACGTCGGCGGGCAACTTCCAGGACGACTGAGGCACTCCGCCCCGGTCAGGCGAACTGCAGCCGGTCGCTCAGCCCGGCCGCCGCGAAGGCCGCCTCCAGCGCCGTACGGCCCTCGGTGAAGTGCGCCCAGCTGTCGAAGTGCGCCGGTACCACGCGCCGCGCGCCCAGCAGGGCGGCGGCCTCGGCGGCCTGGGCGCTGTCCAGGGTGAGCAGCGCGCCGTCGAAGGGGCCGGGGCGGGCGGCGCCGGCGAACAGGACGGCGGTGTCCACCGGGCCGAACCGCTCGGCGATCTCCTCGACCAGCGGCAGCGAGGCGTTGTCGCCGCTGACGTAGACGCTCGGCAGGTCGGGCGCGGTCAGCACGAACCCGATCACCTGGCCGAGCACCGCCTCGGCGCCTTCGGGCCCGTGCAGCGCGGGTGTGGCGGTGACGGTGACGCTGCCGCCGTCCGGGCGGGCCAGTTCCACGGACTCCCAGGGGGCGAGCCCGCGCGCGGTGCCGCCGAGCCGCTCGGCGCCGCTGGTGGTGGTGAGGACGAGCGGGACGGTCGGCAGCAGGGCGCGGCCCGAGGTGTCCAGGTTGTCCGGGTGCTCGTCGTGGGAGAGCAGGACGGCGTCGACCGGGCCGAGGTCGGCGGGGGTGATGGGGGAGGGAGCGGTCTTGGTGAGGGCGCGGCCGCCGCCGCGCGGGTAGTCGCCGGGCTCGTCGAAGGTCGGGTCGGTGAGGAAGCGGAGGCCGCCGAATTCGATGAGGGCGGTCGGGCCGCCGAAGACGCGGATGTTCGACATGCTGGTTCACCTCACGGAGAAAGTCATCGTTTGACGTGATGAAACCTAACCCTCCATCACGGAAGAGCGCAAGGTTTACCATGAGAACCGTGAATGCCACCCTCACCGCCCCGCCGCCCGCACCGGGTTCGGAGCAGCATGTCGCCCTCGACTTCGCCAACAGCGACCTCGCGCTCACCACCGGCCGCCTCGACCTCCTGGCCACCCCCGCCGACGCCACCCGCTGGCTGGTCGAACGGGGCCTCGCCCCCGAAGGGGCGGAGGTCTACGAGTACTGCACCGGACGGCTGCGCGAACTCCGGTCCCGGCTCAGGGTGTTGCTCGCCGCCCGGGTCGACGGCGCGGTGCCGCCGGCCGAGGCCGTGGACGCGCTCAACGCCGCGCTCACCGCCACCTCCGCCGCCGCCCTGCTGCGCTGGTACGAGCCGGACGGCCCGTACCGCGCGCCGGCCCATCCGGCCGACCAGGTCGCCGTGCACGCCATGGCCGTCATCGCCGCCGACGCGGCGGACCTGCTCACCGGCCCGGACGCCGACCGCCTCGCCGCCTGCGCCGCGAGCCCCTGCATCCGCTTCCTGGTCCGCACCCACGCCGCCCGCCACTGGTGCTCGACCCGCTGCGGCGACCGCGTCCGCGCGGCCCGGGCCTACGCGCGCCGGAGCAAGGCTGAGGCCGCGTCATAATGGCGCGGTGCTGACGATCGGATCCCTCGTCCTCGGTGTCGCCGACATGCCCCGCGCGGTCGCCTTCTGGGCGGCCGCGCTCGATTACGTCCCGAGGGACGGCCTGGTCGAGGACGACTGGACGGTGCTGCTCCCCGCCGACGGCGGCACCGGCGTCCAACTCGCCCTGGGGATCTCCGAGTCCCCCGTCCAGGTTCACCCCCGCGTCCACCTCGACCTCTACGCGGACGGCGCCGCCGCCCAGGCCGCCGAGGTCCGCCGCCTGATCGCCCTCGGCGCCCAGGAGGTCGACTGGGACCTCTACCCCGACGACCCGGACTTCGTCGTCCTCGCCGATCCCGAGGGCAACCGCTTCTGCGTCATCGACACCGCCCACGGTTGACCACAGGGTTGTCCACAGCCTGTGGACAACCCTGTGGGCCATCCCCTACGGCGTGTACTCGTACCCGATGGTGAACCGGGCGGGCAGGCACGACTCCGTGTACTCGATCAACCCGTCGTCGTCCGACCACCGGTGGACGAGAGCCAGGATCGGACTCCCGACCGC
This sequence comes from Kitasatospora sp. NPDC059160, assembly GCF_042755465.1. Classification (NCBI taxonomy): domain Bacteria; kingdom Bacillati; phylum Actinomycetota; class Actinomycetes; order Kitasatosporales; family Streptomycetaceae; genus Kitasatospora; species Kitasatospora sp. NPDC059160. Next base: position 3,826 of record NZ_JBHZCN010000092.1, read on the forward strand.
CACCGCCAGCCCGGCCGCCTCCCGCTGGTCGGCCGCCCGCGCGTGCATGTCGTCGCGTTCGGAGCGACTCCCAACTCCCCTGTGCATCGTTACCGTTGTCCTATGACGGATCTGCGCCGGGTGCCGGTGGACGAGGTGCTGGGACGTGTCGAGGCTGCCTTGGTGACGAGGCTCGACAGGAAGACGGTGGTCCGCAAACGCCGATCCGTGGGAGCAGGCACGGAGCGCGGCACGTGGGTACGCATCGAGCGGCGGGGGCTCGACCGGATCGGCATCCAGGGCGGGGACGGCACTCCCTCCGCTGAGGCCTTGCGCGGGATCGCGAAGCCCGCGTGGCTCGCGGGCTTCGCCTGGCGGGACGAGGCCGAGCCGGTGATGTGGCGGGCTGATGAGACCGAACTGCTGCCGTCTGCCCCAGCAGGATCCGCAGTTGTGGCCGAGGACCCCGGGCTGCCGCCCCGATGGTGGTCGGAGCTGAATGCCTCTCTCGATGCGCTCGCCGGTCAGCGGACGAATCGGATCGCCACTCCGGACACGGAGACGATCACCCAGGAGCTGGTGACTCGGACGATCTGCCAGGTGTTCCCGGGCATCGACACCACGGTGAGTGAGTGGTGTCCGGCGCATGCGGATCTGAACTGGGCGAATGTGACCGCGCCCGAGTTCTGCGTCTTCGACTGGGAGGACTGGGGCATGGCCCCGCGCGGTCTGGACGCTGCCACGCTGTGGGCGGCATCGCTGGCGGTACCGGCGCTGGCCGATCGCGTCCGCGGTGAGCGGAGCCGCGACTTCGCGAGCAGGGACGGCAAGCTGATGACCTTGTTCGTCGCGGCGAAGATCCTCGGGCCGTACGCACATCCCGAGGACCCGCGCCTTGAGGGTGCCCGCGTTTTGGCGGAGCAGGTGGTGAAGGAGCTTCACGTGGACTGACGCAGGAGCTGCCGGTACGACCGGAGCACCTCAGTGTCGATTTCGTACGCCAGGCCGCCGAGCAGCTCTCGAAGGTGCCCGGTGTCGTCGGTGCTCACTGCCACCGCGTCCACCCTGGGGAGCGCGAAGGCGACCCGGAATGCTGCCTGCACCGTCGTGGCAGCCGGTACCCGCAGGAATGTCCTCGGCTCCACCCTTGCCCATACGGGGGCGGTCGCGCTGCCTCCGAACGGGCTCATGCCCCACACCGCGGCCGGCCGCCACCAGGTCACCAGTGCCTCAGCGGCGTCGAGGACTCTGTTGCTGACCAGGAGGCCGGAGCGAACCATCAGGACGTCCGGTCACGGTGCGTCGAGGCCGACCAGCGGGCGTGGGTCCCACGTGGAGATCCCCCAGTGCTCGCACAGCCCCGCCGCTGTCGCGTCGACCAGGGCGGCACACGCGTGCGTCAAGGTCTCGGCGTCCGGGGCGGAGTGTTCCGGGTTGTGCAGGAGGATCGTGCCCGGCTCGTGGCCGAGATCCTTGGCCGTCTTCTCGACAGCGTGCCGGAGTCGTTCCGGGAGGAGGCTGTGGCCGTCTTCGAAGTAGCCGACTTTGGTGGAGATCGAGAACTTCGGGAGCAGGTCACCGGCGACCGTTGCGAGGGTGCGGTGAGAGTGATGGCCGAGGTAGTTCGAGGCGGTGTCGATCGCAGTGACACCGAGGTCCAGAGCGTCGCTCAGGAGGTCGCGTCGGTGACGAGACCGGTGTAGCCCGAGGACAGTTCGTCGGTCAGCGGTGCGCACAGCTCCTCCTTGATCAGGATCGCGGCGACCTCGTGGATCTCGTCCCCAGCGGTCGCCGCTGCCCGTTCGAGCGGGACCGGTCGGCCGCTGAGCAGCAGCCGCAGGGAGGGGACGGCCTTGGCGGCGACGGTGAGCTTCTTCCCGGCCGCCGTGACATCCACGGTGTCACCGTTCTCCTTGATCCGGGGTGGGAAGTGGGTGGTGCACACCACGGTGCGAGGCGGGCCGGAAATGCCGAGGAAGGGCACGTGGCGCCCGGGAGCGGTCTGGAGTCCGTAGGCCGTGAGGAAGTCCTCCGGGCCGTGCCGGCCGACAAGGCGGGTGGCGGCTTCGACCAGGGCGGAACTGCCGGTACCCCTGTGGTCGAGGTCGTGGCGGAAGACCTCCTGCTCTCGGCACCAGTCGCCCAGCCAGGCCATCCAGGAGGCGCCGGTGCGCCTGGTGACGCCGAACGTGACGTGGAGGCTGTGACCGGCGCCGCTTCCGGTGCGGGTGGCTTGATGCCAGTGGCCGCGCGGAATGTGCATGACGTCACCGGCCTGGAGTGCGCCGTTGAAGATCACGGTGTCACTGGGCGTGCTGTTGGGGTCAGCGTCCCGGTACATGGGCACGGCGCGGGAGGTGGCTCGAACCTCCCAGTCCTTTTCTCCCGAAAGCTGAACGATGATCACATCGTGGTCATCCCAGTGCAGCGGGAACCCCGCGGCATCGTTGGTGGTGAGGTACGCGTTCACCTGTACGCGCTCGTGCGCCCACCACTGCAAGGCGCGGCAGGCGACTTCCATGGTGGGATCGAAGACGTTGACCTGGTCCATGATGAGCGTCGCACCCTGCCGGAGCAGGTCCCCGAGGCGATGCATGTTGGTCATCGGGACGGACTGTCCGCGCGGGCTGACGGTGTCGGTGAAGTACACGGCCGGGTGGACTTCCTCGCCCATCTGGAAGGCCCGGAACTGCGGCCGGTTCAAGCTGCGCCGCATGGCGATGTCGAGCAGCTTGTCCGGGGTGAGGATGCGCGACAGGAGCGCGTCGTCCTCGATCCGCCCGAGCATGAAGCCGGTACCGATCGGCTCCGAACTCTGCCATCCGAGAGCCGTCTCGATGGCGCTGACCAGTCGGTGTTCCACTGCTACCTCCTCAGGAGTGTGCTGGAGCGGGGTGGGAACTCGCGCCGTGCACGAGTTCCCACCCCTGGGGATGACCGGCGCCCTATCCGACGTCGGTCAGGTTGCCGTCACCACCGGGCCACGGCGCGTCGCCGGACGATCCGGCGTTGTCGGAGCGGAGGCTGTCGTACCTGTCCTGGACAGCGGCCAGTTCCTCGACCGCGACCAGCAGCCCACTCGTCTTCCTCAGCGGGTCGTTCGTGGTGTCGTCCATGTGGTGCTCCTCTCTTCTCGGCTCCGCCCAGCTCCAGGCGGAGGTCTGAGCTGAAGCGCGCCCTGAGCCTCGGGCAGCCGAGCAGCTGGGGAGATCAAGCTCCGATCGATCGAAATCTCGGATCGGCAGCCGACTCGGTGATTGGTGTGAGAACAATGGAAGTTGACTGCGTGCCGGTCCGGTAGCCAATCGCCCTTAACCTCGGCGAGTTAACCGTCTCCGACCTGCGGCGCCGCAGTCAGGACGCATCGGTTGGCACGATCACGGGATGAGGCCGAGAGATGTCAGCTCAGTTGCGGCAGGCTCGCAAGGAGCGGGGTTGGTCACAGGAGCGGCTTGTCCACGAGATGGAGCGGCATGCCCGCAGGCATCTCCTCGACATCGCCTCGACAGCGAGCCTGCGCGTCTACGTCTCGGAGTGGGAGAACGGCCGTCGACCGATTGGTCCCCTGTACGCCGCGGTGCTGCGCGGGTTGCTCGGGCTCACCGACCGGGAGCTTCTCGACGGCCGTGCGTCAGATGGCCGAGCGCTGACCGTTGCCGGGTACGACGAACTGGTCAGCCGCATCGATGCGGCCCACAGCCTCAGCCTTGGCATGGTGGACACCTTCATGGCTCAGACCGAGCTCCTGCGTACAGTGGACCGCCAGATGGGCGCTGCTGCGCTGGTCGACCAGATGCAGGCACACCTGACGGCCCTGGAAGAATCGCTGACCTTCGCCGTATTGCCCGCCACCAGGGAACCCATCGCCCGAGCACTCGCCGGGACAGCCACCCTGGCGGCGTGGCAGGCGCTCGACGTCGGTGCCAGTGAACGAGCCTGGCGTCACTACGAACTGGGCAAGAGGGCCGCAGCCGAAGCGAAGGAGCCGATGTACCTCGCGCACGCCATGGCCGAACAGGCATACGTGCTGTCGGCCGCCGGGAAGAACGATCTCGCCGTACAGCTCATCCAGGAAGCACACCGCTCCGTCGGCACCGAGGCCTCCCCTCGGCTGGCCGCATGGCTGCACGCGGCCGAAGCCGAACTCCTGGCTCAGGCCGGCCAGACGGAAGCCTGTCGGCGGTCCTTGGACTCGGCAGCGGCCACTCTCCCCGCTGGAACTTCGGACCGCGACCCCGACATGTTGAGCATCTTCCTCAACGACAGCCACCTGGCCCGGTGGCGAGGCAACGTCCTCGCCCGTCTTGGGGACGACGCCGCGATGAGTGACCTGTACGACGCCCTCGCCACCATGGACGCCACCTTCACCAGGGCGACCGCCGGCCTGCACTGCGATCTCGCCCAGGCCCACTTCGCCCGAGAAGAACTGGACGAGGCCGCACACCACTTACGGCAGGCACGCCTGCTGGCCAATCGCACCGGATCGGCCCGCCAACGCGCCCGAGCCAATCAACTGGTCGAGAAGCTCGGAGCATCGTGATGGGATGGGGGCCTCCCCGGGCATCACTGTTTGCGGGAGGCCAGGATGTGCAGGAGCGCCACCAGAGTGCCCGAACCCGTGAGCTTCCCCTCCGCCATGAGCACAGGCACCTCGGACATCGGCACCCACGCGACGCGACCGGCCTCCTCGCCGGCCTCCGGCTCGCCCGCGAGGGTCGCCCCATGGCCGACGAACACCTCGTGCGGCGAGTCCACCATGCCGACCATCGGCTGAAAGGTGACCACGTGGTCGAGGTGCTCAGGCCGCCAGCCGGTCTCCTCCTCGACTTCGCGCAGGGCAGCCCGCAAGCCATCCTCTCCGGGATCGACGATGCCACCGGGCAGCTCCCAGCCCCAGGACTGCGGCACGAAGCGGTACCGCCACAGCATCAACACGCGGTCGCCGTCATCATCCAGCACCGCGGCTATGGCCACGCGCTTCAAGCGCACCACGTGATGCTCGAAGCGCGCCACACCAGGAGGTTCAACGTCCACGAGGGCCAGCTGCACCCATGGGTTGTCATAGACCAAGCGGTCGCCGTGGACCTTCCACGGCTCGAGCTCATCGGCCTGAGCGCTCATCAGCAATCACATCCCAGGAAGGCAGCAGGTGGGGATAGTTGACCACACTCGCCGAACGGAGGCCGTGTGTTCGAGCCCTCATTCATCCAGGGATGCTGCTGGCGAGTGCGACTGATCTCATCCGGCCACTGCACGCCTTGTTCGCAGCGCTCCGACTGCATCCGGTCGAGGCCCCGAGCACAGGCTCGGGTGAGCCTTCGGCATCAGCTCCTCGGCACGGTGATCTACCTGGCCACATCGACATCTGGCTCGCCGAGACACCCCGGGCTCGAAATCAGAACCCACACCTGGCAGTAGTTCGCCCCGCTGGATGAGTCCAGCGGGGCGAAACAGTCCACAGTCGCCAACAGCATCCGCGAACGAGCGTGAGGGGCCGCTGGGGTTAGGCGTGGTGGTCGAACTCGCCGGCCTTGAGGCCGTCGAGGAGGGCGGTGAAGGCTGCGAGGTTGGTGCGGAGGATGGTTTCGCCTTCGTCGGACTCGCGGAGTTCGATCAGCTTGTCGGCCCTGCGGACCTCCACACAGTTGTCGCCGGAGCTGCTGTAGGACGACTTCTGCCATTGATTCTGGGGCATTTCAGCCTTTCAGGGTCTTGGCCGTGTGATGGATCAGGTCTCGGGATTCATCGGCGTCGAGGGATGACTTCTCGATCCGATCGAGGACTCTTCGGTAGGACTCGAGCTCGTTCAGGGAGTCGTAGAAGATGGGGCCGGTTGATGCCTCCATCTCGACCGTGTCGAGCTCGGGAACCTCCCCGTACGAGTAGGCGAAGTTCTCGATCGAGCCCGGGTAGGTGTGGGCGGCGAAGGGGACGACTCGGATGCAGACAGCCTCTCCGGCGGCGTCATCGATCAGGGAGTGAAGCTGGCTCCGCAGAACAGCGGTGCCTCCGTAGCGGGTGACCAGGCTGGACTCGTGGATGTAGATCTCAAGCTTCTTCCTCGGGTCTTCCAGGAACTTGGCCCTTCGCTCCATACGGAAGCTGGTTCGTAGATCCAGCTCGTCAGCCGGAACTGGAGAGAGGTGACGGTTGAAGACTCCTCGCGCATACTCCTCGGTCTGCAGAAGCCCCGGGATGATTGCGGACGCCCAGTGCCGGATCGTGCCGGTGGCGAAGTCCTCGTGTTCGGCGGATTCGAGCAAGGTGTCTGGGAGTCGATGGCGGTACTTCTCCCACCAGCCCTTCTTGCGTGTGCTGATGCTGCCGAGGGAGCTGATCAACGGCTGGCTGCCGCAGTTGCAGGCCGCGGCGATGGTTCGGAGCCGGTCCATGCTGACGCTCGTCTTGCCGCTCTCCATCTGCGTCACCTGTGCAGCGCTTACTCCGAGCGCGCGGGCAAGCTGGCTTCCTCCGAGGCCGGCTCGCTCTCGCATCTTCCGGAGTTCGGCGCCCAGACGGCGCTGGCGAAAGGTTGGGTTCTGACGGCCAGGCATGGGGTCCTCTCTGCATCATGTGGACCCAGTGTGACGCGCGCCCGGGTGGTGGGGCCATCTGTCCCTCTGAAGAGGGAATTCTGAGCAAACTACCTAAACTTAAGTAGATCGTGCGCTATGGTCGATGTCACATCGATCCGACGGATCGTCAGTAATGCTTGCTGGTAAGCACCGCAGAGCAGTCGTGCCTTCTTCCACGGCCTGGTTCACGGCGACGTATCCGCCGGTTCTCCACCCCGCACACGCCCGGGAGTTCTCCCATGCGTCACCTCAACACGCCCTCCCTCGCCCTCTCCCGCCAGTCCCTCCGCAACGCGATGGTCCGCGCGGGCTGGCACCCCTCCGCCACCTTCGAGGCCGAACTCGCCCTCGGTGAGCTCCTCGCGAACGCCTGGCTGCACGGTGGCACCCCCGCGCCGGTCACCGAGATCCTCTTCCTCCACAACACCCTCCGGGTCTCCGTCGCCGACGAGAGCCCGCAGCTTCCCGTCCCGCAGCCCCTCGACCTCCTCGCCGAGTCCGGCCGGGGCCTCCAGCTGGTCGCCGGTCTCACCCACCGGTGGGGCGTCGACCCGCAGGAACGCGGCAAGGTCATCTGGTTCGAGTGCGACCTGGGTGCCGCCTGATGTCCCTCCCCCGCCGCCCGCTGCTGCCGACCGATCCCCGGGTCCGGGCCTGCACCGACGAGCACATCCGTACGCTCCTCGCCGAACTCCTCCAGCGCGGACGTAAGTTCGGCCTGCTCTTCCCCTCCGTCGACACCGACCGGACCCTCGACGGGCGCGTCCTGGTCTGCTTCAACACGGCGCCCGCGTCGACGCTGCTGAACCTCCTGTCCCTCCTCCTCGAAGCCGAACGACAGTGGGGCGCCCCGTGCGATTCCTGATCGCCGCGGCCTTCGCCGCCCTCCTCGCACTCGCGCTCGCGACCGTCGCCCTGGGGGTCGTCACCGCTCTCCGCGCGACCCCGCCCGAGCCGGACGAGGGCGACTGACGGGCCGGCGGGACGGCAGCGGTCCTCACCCGCGGCGCCGGATCCGGCGTTCCACGTTCCCGCGGATCGTCCGCGACGCCGTCCCGGCCGCCGCCGCGAGGAACACGAAGTTGTACCCGATCTGCAGGACCACCACGAGCCGCGCCGTCTGCCCCGCCGGGGTGATGTCGCCGTACCCCACCGTCGCCATCGTCACGACCGTGAAGTACAGCGCGTCCAGCCGCGTCTCCAGCCCCGCGAACTCGGCCTTGTGCGCGCCCAGCGCGTAGTACGTCGCCGAGAAGATGACCATCGCCAGGAAGATGAGGAAGGCCAGCCAGGCCACCGGCTGCTTCGCCGTCCCCTTGAGCACCCCGACGATCTTCGCCAGCATCAGCCAGCTCAACCCGCCCAGTGCCGCCACGAAGACCGTCCAGCTCAGGAGCGGCCGCCGGTCGCCGAACCACTCCAACGGCAGCGTGAAGTACCCGACCATCAGCAGCGTGAACGCGCCCAGCAGCCACGCCACGGCCCGGAGGTCGGCCGACGGGAGAGGAGGGATCTCGGACATCCCGCCCAGCCTGGTCCACCCGGACCCGCCCCGCCCGCCCGGCTACTCCGGCCGGGGCGAGGCGGCCCGGGAAAGCGTCGAGCCCCCGGTGGAAATCCACCGGGGGGCTCGACCAGAACCTCGTACGACGACTCAGGCGGTCGTCTCGGGGCGCTTCGCCTCGGCACTCTTCGTCACGTTGGTCGGCGTGACGGCCGGGCGGTCGGCGGCCTGCTGGGGGGCGGCCGTGCTCTGCGCGGTGCCGGCGTCCGCCTGCTCGCCGCCGTCCTCGCGCATCGCCTTGGTCTCCGCCTTCAGGATGCGCATCGACTTGCCGAGGCCACGGGCCATCTCCGGCAGCTTCTTCGATCCGAACAGCAGGACTACGACCGCCAGCACCACCAAGATGTGCCAGGGCTCAAGACCGTTCCGCAGCATCCCTGGCCACCGGTCCCTTCTTGTCTAGAGTCACGGAGGGCGCTAGGCCCTGCTGGCCAGTATGCCTGGCCCCCAGGCCGAACGGATACACCGGACGGGAAACGCTGGCCGAAAACCAGGTGCCGCCCGAACGGATCACCGATGGCGGCGCCGCCGGGCCATCAGTAGACGAATGGCACCAGCCGCTTGGAAACCCGCTGGTAGTCGGCGTACGCCGGGCCGAACGCGCCGAGCAGCAGCCGCTCCTCGGCGGCGATCCGCCAGCCGTACGCGCCGAGCAGCAGAACGGTGACCAGCAGTGCCGCTGCCCAGCTGCCGGTGCCGAGCGCGTAGCCGCACCAGACCAGCAGGCTGCCCGCGTAACCCGGGTGGCGGATCAGCCGGTACGGGCCGCTGCGGACCACCTGCTGGGTGTCCACCGTCCGCAGGGTGCGGGTGTAGTAGCGGCCCAGGGTGCGCATGCCCCAGCCGCGCAGGGCCAGCCCGGCGACGACCAGCGCGACCCCGGCCCAGCGCGGCCCGGCGGGCAGCATGCCGACGCCGGCGCGTTCGAACAGCACCACCACCAGGACGGACGCGACGTAGCAGGTGAGCAGCAGCCGGGTCGAACCGCGGTCGCGGTCGTCGGCGCGCCAGCTGCCGGCCGCGCTGTCCTCGCGGCGGCGCAGCAGCAGCTCGTAGCCGACCCAGCAGAGGACGCCGAGCAGGGAGAGGAGGGACGGCAGGGACATGGGGAGCTCCTGACGGTCGCGGACTACCCCTCCACGGTCCCCCGGCCGCGCCGCCGGGACACGCACCCGGGGGTGGATGCCGCCGGGTCCACCCCGGGGTGGACGGTCTCCGCGATCGCTGCGGTCACCGCGGTCACCGGGGCCGCCGGGGCCGCCGCGCCAGGAGGTAGCCGCGCCGGGTGTCGGCCTCCTCGGGCAGGCCGTCCCGCTCCAGCCGGGCCTCGACGCCGAACCCGGCCTCGGCGAGGCGGGCGGCGACGGTGTCGGTCCGCAGGAAGTGGAAGTCCACGTCGACGTCGTGGCCCCACCACTCCGCCAGGTGCCGCACCTCCTCGCCCAGGTGGAAGGAGACCAGCAGCAGCCCGCCGGGCCGCAGCACCCGCAGCATCTCGGCGAAGGCGGGCAGCAGCTCGTCCGGCTCCAGGTGGATCACCGAGTACAGGGCCACGGCCGCCGCGAACTCGCCGTCGGCGGCGGGCAGCGCCAGCAGGTCCCCGGTGCGGAACTCGGCCCGCGGGTGCTCGCGCGCGGCCAGCTCGACCATCCGCGGCGACAGGTCGATCCCGACCACCCGCGCGCCCTGGCCGGTCAGCCACCCCGCCACGTGCCCCGGCCCGCACCCCAGGTCCGCCACCACCCCGCCGGCCGCCTCCTCCACGACGGCCCCCAGCAGCGCCCGGTCCACCACCTTGTGCGCCAACTCGCCCCCGATCCGCCCCAGGTACTCCTCCGCCACCACGTCGTAACTTCCGCGCACCCGCCCGTGTCCAGTCCCCATGCCCCTCACCCTGACACGGCCCTGCCCCTTCTCACCCCCCAGCACGAGAAACCGGACCACCCACACCCTCCGCCCCGCCCCCGCGAACCCGCCAACCCCTCCCCACCGCAGGCGACGCACGGGAAGTCGGCAGGGCCGACGTTTCGCGCGTGCCCAGTCGCCAAGCCCCCGCAGCACCGCCCTCGCCAGTCCTCCCTGCGCCGGAAGTCGGCCGGTTCGACTTCTCGTGCGCGCTTCCGACCGCCGTGCTCCGACTCCTTGCTGCACCTCTGCCCTTGCCGGTTCTCCCTGCACGGGAAGTCGGTGGGGCCGACTTCTTGTGTCGGCGCCGACGGGGTCGCCGGGGGTGCGGCAGTGCTCGTTGGCTGTGCGATGAATCAGCGGGGTCGGGGTTCGGCTCGTCCCGGGGGATTCCTGGAGGCAGGTGGTGCACGGGAGGTCGACGGGGTCGACTTCTTGTGTCAGCGCAGACGGCCGCCGGGGGGTGCGGCAGTGCTCGTTGGTTGTGTGGCGAGTCGGCTGGGTCGGGGGGAATCCCGGCGCCGGGCGGTGCGCAGGAAGTCGGCCGGTTCGACTTCTCGTGCGCGTGCCCCCGCTCGGGGGAGGACGGCGGAGAGCCCCCGTCCGGGTGGGCGGGGGCTCTCGATGACTCGCGTGGACGGTGGCCGTGCGGTGGGTCAGGCTGCGACGGGCTGCTCCGGGGCCGGGGCCGGGGCGGGGGTGGCGGCGGGCAGGTGGCGCAGGAGGCGGTGGGCCAGGACGGCGGCGCCGAGGGCGAAGACCAGGCCGACGACGGCGGCGACGTGCAGGCCGTCCGTGAAGGCGCCGCGGGCGGTCTCCAGCAGGTCCGGGCCGAGCCGGCCGGGCAGGTGGGCCGCGACGGAGACCGCGCCGCCGAGGGTGTCCTGCGCGGTGGCGGCGGCGGTGCCGTCGACGCCCGCCGGGAGGGCGCCGTCCAGCTGGTGGCGGTAGATCGCGGCGCCCGCCGCGCCCAGCAGGGCGATACCGAGCGAGCTGCCGAGTTCGACGGCGGTCTCGGAGGTGGCGGAGGCGGCTCCGGCCTGCTCGACCGGGGCGGCGGAGACGACCATCTCGGCGGTCATCGTCATGGTGCCGACGGTGCCCGCGGCCAGCACGCCCGCCGCGGTGAGGATGAGTGCCAGCGGGGAGTGCGGGCCGACCTGGGTCATCGTCGCGAAGCCGCCGGCGCCGACCACGAAGCCGCCGCCCATCAGGGCCGCCGGGCGGACCTTGCCGGCCAGGGCCGAGCCGATCCCGATCGCCGCGCCGACGCCGACGCTCGGCACCAGCGACCAGAGCGAGGCGGTGAACGGGCTCATGCCCTTGACCAGCTGGAGGTACTGGGAGGTGAAGAGGGCGAAGCCCATCATCGCGAACATGGCCAGGGTGTTGACGCTGATGGCGCCGCTGAACGTGCGGATCCGGAACAGGCTCAGGTCGATCAGCGGGTTCGCGGCGGTGCGCTGGCGCTGCACGAAGGCGACGGCGATCAGCAGCCCGGCCGCGGCGGCGAGGGCGGGGAGCGGGCTCCAGCCGTCCACGGCGAGGGTCTTGACGCCGTAGACCAGGGGCAGGATCGCGGCGAGCGAGAGCACGGCGCCGGCCACGTCGAAGCGGCCGGTGCGGGCGGTGGTGCGGTACTCGGGCAGCAGGACGGGCGCGGTCAGCAGCACCAGGACCATCACCGGGACGGCGACCAGGAAGGCCGAGCCCCACCAGTAGTGGTCGAGCAGCAGCCCGCCGGCGACCGGGCCGAGGGTGGCCCCGGCGGTGAGGGCGCCGCCCCAGGCGCCGAGGGCGACCTGCCGCTGCTTGGGGTCGTGGAACATGTTGCGGATCAGCGCCAGGGTCGAGGGCATCACGGTGGCCCCGGCGACGCCGAGCAGGGCGCGGGCGGCGATCAGCTGTTCGGCGCTGCCGGACCGGGCGGCCAGCAGCGAGGCGACGGTGAAGCCCGCAGCACCGATCATCAGCAGCCGGCGGCGGCCGATCCGGTCGCCCAGCGCGCCCATCGTGATGAGCAGTCCGGCCAGCAGGAACGAGTACATGTCCATGATCCACAGCTGCTGGGTGCCGCTGGGGGCCAGCTCGGTGGAGATGTACGGGACGGCGAAGAACAGCACGCCCATGTCCATGGAGAGGACCAGGGTCGGGAGCAGGAGGACGGCCAGGCCGGTCCATTCGCGACGGCCTGCGCGGCCGGTGGTTGCGGTCATGGGGAAGACGGTACGGACGTTTCAGACGCTTGTCTAGTACAGATGTGTAACTCGAACGTCCAAGACGTTCGTGCAAGACATCCGTGCAGATGTTCCGTAGGATCGGGGCATGGGAAACCGCGAAGACCTGATGGCCGGCGCCAAGCACTGCCTGTACGAGAAGGGCTACGGACGCACCACGGCCCGCGACATCGCGAGCGCCTCGGGTGTCAGCCTGGCCGCGATCGGCTACCACTTCGGCTCGAAGGACGCGCTGCTCAACGCCGCGATGATCGAGGCGATCGGCGAGATGGGTGAGGCCCTGGGGGTGGTGGTGTACGGCGCCAACCAGGTGTCCGACGACCCGGAGACGCGCTTCGCCGCCGCCTGGAACGGCCTGCGGGACGTCTTCGCCGAGCACCGGGGGCTCTGGGCCGCGCAGTTCGAGGCGCTCGCCCAGGCCGGGCACAACCCGGAGCTGGCGAAGGCCTTCGAGGACGCGCAGAAGGACGGGCGGCTCGGGCTCGCCGCCGTGTTCCAGGGGCTGCCCGAGGTGCCGGACAACGAGGAGGAGCTCGCCCGCGGCACCTTCTACCAGATCCTGCTGGCCGGCTACGTCGCCCAGTGGCTCGCCGCGCCCGACCTGGCGCCGACCGGCCAGGAGTTCCTGCGCGGGCTCCGGCTGGTCAGCGGCACCGTGCTGGGGGCGGGCGCCACGCCCTGACGCGCGTTACGCCCTGACGCTCGCCGGGCCCTGGCACCCGCCAGGCCCCGACACCCGCTACCCCCCGACACCCGCTACGCGGTGACGGCGGTCAGCAGCACCACCGAGTCGACGTGGGCCACCAGCCCGTGCCGCTCCTGCGGCACGGGCTCCAACTCGCCCGCGGCCAGCTCCACCCGCCGCCCGGCGATGGTCAACGAGACCCGGCCGCGCAGCACCTGGACGCTCCCCGCGGTGGGCGGGGTGTGCTCGTCCAGCGAGGTGCCCGCGGTCAGGGCGATCACGGTCTGCCGCAGCACCCCGTCGTGCAGCACCAGATGGGCGCTGCGCCCGTGCGGACCCTCGGCCGCCCGGGCGGCGTGCTCCACGGCGAGCCGTTCGAGATCGGGCATCGCGCCGCCTCCTCCTCTGCCGGGTGCCCAGGCCGTGTGCCCAGGCTGGCGGACGCACCGCCGGGGCGCACCCGGGAGGGGTCCGGAGCGGGCCGCCCGAGGTGCAGGCCCCGCCGACTGCCCGCATCGTGGAGGCATGGCGACCAACCAGAGGATCTTGAACGGACTCCAGGTCAACCGCTCGCTGCTGGCCGGCGGCGTGGTGCTGACCGGCATCGGCTCGGTGCTCGGCGCGGCCGGGGCGGCACTGGTGTGCGCGGCGCTGTTCACCGCGGGCCGCGACTGGGTGCGCAGCATGGAGACGCCGCCGGGCACGCTCGCCCAACGGGCCCTGCACGAGGCGAAGGTGGCTTCCTCGGCCGGCTGGGAGGCCTGGCGCGCGGAGCACGGCTCGCCCAACTGAGCACGGACGGGCGAACGTACGGCACGGCGGGCCGCCATGGGGGTGCGGCCCGCCGCGGTTCCGGGGGCTGGGGCGCCGCTACAGCCCCAGCGACTTGGCGATGATGCTGCGCATGACCTCGCTGGTGCCGCCGTAGATCCGGAAGACCCGGTTGTCGGTGTAGAGCCGGGCGATCGGGTACTCCAGGATGTAGCCGTAACCGCCGTGCAGCTGGAGGCACTTGTCGATCACGGTGGAGGCCGACTCGGTGCAGAAAAGCTTCACGGCGGCCGCGTCCGCGACGCTCAACTCGCCGTTCTGGTAGAGCTCCAGGGCCTGGTCCACCATCGACTGCTGCGCCAGCACCTGGGCCTGGCAGTCGGCCAGGGTGAACTTGGTGTTCTGGAACTCGGCCACCGCCTTGCCGAACACCTTGCGGTCCTTGACGTACTGCACCGCGAACCGCACCGCCGCCGCGGCCGCCGCGTACGCGCCGACCGCGATCGCCAGCCGCTCCTGCACCAGGTTGTGGGTCAGGTACGAGAAGGCCCTGCCCTCCTCGCCGAGCAGGTCCTCCACCGGCACCTTGACGTCGACGAACGCCAACTCGGCGGTGTCCGAGGTGCGCAGGCCGATCTTCTGCAGCTTGCGCCCGACCGAGTAGCCCGGCGAGGTGGTGTCCACGCACAGGATGGAGAGCCCCGCCCGGCGGTCCTCCGGGTCGTACGCGGCGGTGCGGGCGACCACCAGGACCAGGTCGGCCAGCACGCCGCCGGTGATGAAGGTCTTGGCGCCGTTCAGGACGTAGTGGGTGCCGTCCTCGGAGAGCCGGGCGGTGGTGGTGATGCCCGCGAGGTCGGAGCCGGCGCCCGGTTCGGTCATCGCGATCGCGGTCATGATGTCGCCGGAGACGAAGCCGGGCAGCCAGCGCCGCTTCTGCTCCTCGTTCGCGTACTCCAGCAGGTACGGCAGCACCAGTCCGGTGTGCACGCCGGAGGAGCCGAAGCTCACCCCCGCGCGGGCGGTCTCCTCGGCGATCACCGCCTGGTACTTGAAGCCGCTCTCGCCCGCGCCGCCGTACTCCTCCGGCACCTCGATGCCGTAGACGCCGAGTTCGCCGAGCTGGCGGTAGAAGTCGCGGGGCGGGTGGCCGTCGGCCTCCCAGCTCTCGTAGACCGGGACGACCTCGTTGGCGATGAAGTCCCGGATGGTCTCCCGGAAGGCCTCGTGGTCCTCGTTGAACACGGTGCGGCGCACGGCGGCGCTCCCTTCGACGGTGCCGGCCGGAGGGCCGGCGGAGGCGGAACGTACCAGGTGGTGGCCCGACAAGTTAATCCCGGGTAGCCTCGACTGTCCAGCGTCGGCGGGCCCGGGGCGGGCCCGGGAACGCTGCTCGACGCGGCTGCCAAGTGAATCCTTGCTAGCCTTCGGGCGGAGCTCGGGACGGATGCGGGGAGGTGCGCGATGGTGGTCCGGAGGCCGCCCGGCCGACGCGCCCAGATCCTCGCCGTGGCCGCCGACCGCTTCCACCGCAGCGGCTACCACCAGGTCTCGATGTCCGAGGTCGCGGCCGGGGTGGGCATCACCGCGCCCGCCCTCTACCGGCACTTCCGCGGCAAGCCCGAACTGCTGGACCGCGCCGTCCGGTTGGGCCTGGACGCGCTCGCCGACGGCCTGCGCGCGGCCGGCAGCACCACCGAACTCGGCGCCGCGCTGGCCGCGGTGGCGGTCGGCCACCGCCCGCTCGGCACCCTGGTGCAGCGCGACGCCCGACTGCTGCCGCCGGCCCGCCGGGCCGGACTGCGCCGCGAACTCCGCGCGGACGTCGCCCTGATGGCTGCCGTACTGCGCGCCGAGCGGCCGGAACTCTCCGCCCCGGACGCCGAGTTGCTCTGCTGGTCGGCGCTCTCCGGCTGCGCCGGGCTGTCCTACCAGTCGGCCGCCCCGCAGCCCCGCCGGGCCGAGGCGCTGCTGCGCGAACTGGTCGCGGCCGTCCTCGCGGTCCCCCTGGACGGCACCGCCGAGAGCGCCGACGACACCGCCCCCGCGTCGCAGCGGACCCAGGGGCGGGCACAGGAGCGGACCCAGGGGCGGGCACAGGAGCGGACCCGGGCGCAGCCACCGGAGCAGCCGAGGCCGCAGGCCCGCCGCGAGGAACTGCTCGCCGCCGCCGTCCGGCTGTTCCACCAGCGCGGCTTCGACAACGTCAGCACCGATCAACTCGGCGCCGCCGTCGGCATCTCCGGCCCGAGCGTGTACCGGCACTTCGACAGCAAGGCCCAGCTGCTCGCCGCCTCCCTGGTGCGCAGCCGGGAGCGGCTCTGGCACGAGGTGGACGGCGCGATCTCGACGGCCGCCGGGCCGGCGGAGGCACTGGCGGCCGGGCTGGGCGCGTACGTCGACTTCGCGCTGCGCAACGGCGACTACCTGGGGGCGATGTTGAGCGAGACCGAGCGGCTGGCCCCGCCGGACCGCCGGGCCGCGGTGGACTTCCGGCGGGACTTCCTGCGCACCTGGGTGGGGCTGCTCCGGCAGGTGCGCCCGGAGTACGACGCGGTGACCGCCCGGATCCGGGTGCACGCGCTGTTCTCGCTGGTCAACGACGGGGTGCGGAACCGCCCGTACAGTGCCCGGCCCGACCTCGGCGACTGCCTGCGGCGGATCGGCCGGGCGGTGCTCGGAGTCGAGACTTCGTAGGAGCACCCAGGCGCACCCAGGAGCACCCGGGAGCACCTGAGACGGAGCGGGCCGGGTGCCCGCCACCGTCGGAACGGCGGCGGGCACCCGGCCCCGTGCGGTGCGACCGGACGCGGACCCGGTCGGGCCCGGCTAGTAGAGGACGTGCGGGTAGTAGACCCGGGCGTCGAAGTTGCCGTTGCCCTGGAGGGCTCCGACGTTCCCGCTGTTGCCCGCCACGGCGAGGCCGTTGTTCTGGTTGCTCGCCCCCGAGCCGGTGGCGGTCTGCTGGGTGTTGACCACGTTGCCGTTGACGGTGCCGATGACGTTGCCGGAGCCGACGTTGCTCACGACGCTGCTGTTGGAGTGGTCGATCGCGCCGGCGCCGTTGTCGGCGTGGGCGGTGGCGGCCCCGACGCCGACGAGGAGGAAGGCCCCGAGGGCGGTGACGGCGGCGGCTGCGCGAATACGGGACACGCTGGTCTCCCTGAGCTGGAAGTGCGAATGTGGCGCGATCCGGAGTGGCCGCTCCGTAGCGCCGTTGCCTGACGTCGCACGTTCAGCATTCACCAGTGACGTGGACGAACTCCACCAAACGGGTGGCATTTCCCTCGATGGTGGGGGAGCGGTCAATTCCGAGTTGACCAGAATCCGTCATTCCGCCTGATGTATAGAAAGAAATGGTCGACGGATTGTCGCACTGGCACACTGAGGACCCATGTCTGAAGGTGCCCCGACCGAGCCCACCCCGACCGAGCCCACCCCCGCCGAGCCCACTCCGGCCGACGGCGTGCGCACCACCGAGGTCGACCTCGGTGGCCTGGTGAACGTCCTCGCCACCCACCTCTACTCCACGCCCCTGGTCGCCCTGCGCGAACTGGTCCAGAACGCCCACGACTCGCACACCCGCCGGCTCCTGGAGGACCCGGACGGCGAGCACCGGCCGCGGATCCGGGTACGCGCCGACGCCGCGCGGCGGACCGTCGCCATCGAGGACACCGGGGCCGGCCTCACCGAACCGGAGATCCACGCCTACCTCGCCACCGTCGGCACCGGCTACACCCGGATGCTGCGCGAACTGACCGGGAACCAGGAGCTGATCGGCGCCTTCGGCCTGGGCTTCCTCTCCGCCTTCTCGGTCGCCGACGAGGTGACCGTCACCACCACCTCGCACCGCGAACCGCGGCTCGGCCACCGCTACCGCAGCCGCGGCGGCGAGCAGTACCAGGTCGACCCGGCCCCCGCCCGCCCGGAGCCCGGCACCGTCGTCGAACTGGCGCTCAAGGCCGAGCACGCCCACCTCGCCGACGAGCACGCCCTGCGCGAAGTCCTCGGCCGCTACTGCGTCCTGCTGCCCGTACCGGTCTACGTCGGCGACGACGAACGGCCCGTCAACGCCGTCCAGGTGCCCTGGCGCCAGCGGGTCGACGGCGACCAGCACGCCGCCCGGATGCGCTTCGCCACCGCCTTCGGCCGCCGCTTCGAGCCGCTCACCGCCTTCCCCGTGCTGCCCGTCCAGGGCGACGGCCCCGGCGACGGCCCGTCGGACGGCGCCACCGACGGCCCGGCCGGCAGCGCCACCGACGGCCCGTCAGGCGGCGCCACCGACGCGGTCGGCCTGCTCTGGGTCCAGGACGGCGGTTCCTACGGCAGCAGCGACAACCGCGACCTCGCCGTCTACCTGCGCGGCATGCTGCTCGCCGAGGACGCCCGCGACCTGCTGCCCGGCTGGGCCGGTTTCATCGGCGGCGTGATCGAGTCCAGCCGGCTCACCCCCACCGCCAGCCGCGAGGACCTCCAGCGCGACGAGCACTACCGCGCGCTGCAACGGGCCCTCGCCGACGCCGTCGTGGACGGCCTGTACGAGACGGCCCGGCTGCGGCCCGCCGTCTGGCGCCGGATCCTCACCCGGCACGGCCAGGAGCTGCTCGGCGCCGCGCTCTGCGACGACCGGCTGTTCACCCTGCTCGCCGACGACGTCCCGGTGCCCACCTCGCAGGGCGACCTCACCGCGGGCGGCCTGCGGGCGGCCGGCGGGGGCGCGGTGCACGTCGCGCTCGGCAGCGGCGGCGGCTTCGAGGAGATGCTGTACCGGGCGATGCGCGTCCCGATCGCCCGCGGCGACCGCTACGCCGTACTGCCGTTCCTGCGCCGCTACGCCCAGTTGCGCGGCTGCCGGCTGGTCGAGCTGGGCAGCGAACAGGGCAACCGGGAACTGTTCCGCGACCCGGAGCGGCCGCTGCCGCCCGAGGAGGCGGCCTGGCTCGCCGGCGCCCTCGCCGACCAGGGGGAGCAGCTCGTCCCGGCCCGCTTCGACCCGCCCGGCCTGCCGCTGGTCCTGGTGCCCGACCGGGAGGCCGAGTTGAAGGCCCGGATCGAGGACGACCAGGCCGACGCCCGGATCCCGTCCGCCGCGCTGCGGCTGGCCCGGGCGTTCACCGCCCGCACCGACGGCGCGGTCAAGGCCCGGCTCTACCTCAACCTGGACTGCCCGGCCGTGCGGGACCTGCTCGCCGCCTACCGCACCGGCCACACCGGCAGCGCCACCGCGGCCGGGCTGCTCCGCTCGCTCAAGGTGATCATGGCGGCGGCCTCCACCGGCCCCGCCGAGGGGGACCTCGGCGCCGCGCTGGCCGGCATCGGCACCGCCGTCTCCGCCCTCACCGCCGCCGTCCCGCCCGGCCTGCCGGACGTCCCGGACAGCCCCGGCGCGCTCCGGGGCGAGGCGTGACGGCCGACTCCCCGGCCGACGCCCAGCCCTCCGCCCAGCCGGACGCCCCGGCGGGCAGACCCGCGGGCAGACCCGCGGGCAGACCGGCCGCCGCCCCGCCGGGCGCCCCGACAGCGGCCCACGCCAGACCACACACCAGCACCACGCAGGGGGAACAGCCATGACCACCGACATCTGGGCCTGGGTGCGCGACACCCACCAGCAGCTGCGCGAGGCCGGCCACGCGCGGCTCGCCGACGCCATGTACGAGCTGCCCGAACACGCCACCGAGGGCCGCAACGAGCAGCTCGACGCGGTCTTCCCGGAGGCGGTCGCCTCCGCCCGGGCCCTCGGCCTGCCCTGGGTCGAGGTCTACCTGCGGCACTGGCGGATGCAGAACCTGCTGAACAAGCGCCAGCAGGGCGAGTCGGTGATGCCCGAGGCGGTCGACCTGCTGGAGTTCGCCCACCGGGAGGAGACGGCCGGCTGCCCGCAGTCCGTCTGCGTGGTGCAGGACTTCGCGATCTGCCACGCCCGGGTCGACGGCCCCGGGTACGTGGCCGAGCGCCTGGAGGTGGTCGGCGAGACACTGGAGCGGATCGAGCCCGGCCGGGCCTGCTTCGACTGCCTCTCCCGCGAGTACTCCGACGCCCTGGAGGACGACGGCCGGGCCGCCGACGCGCTCGCCCACCTGGACACCGCCTCCGCCCGGATGCAGGCGGCCGGCCAGCAGGTCTCGCTGCGCTTCCACCGAGCCCGTGCCGGCACCCTGCACCTGCTGGGCCGGCACGAGGAGGTGCTCACCCTGCTGGACACCACCGACCGGACCGCCAGGGCCAGGGGCGAGGAGCTCGACGAGAGCGACCGGCGCTGGGGCGACCTGCTGCGGGCCCGCGCGCTCGCCTCGCTCGGGCGCACGCCGGAGGCGCTCGCCCTGCTGCCCGCCCGGGCCGAGGCCGAGCGGCACGCCGACCTGCGCGAGACCTGGACCCGGACGGTCGAGCTGCTGGTCGCGGCCGGGGCCTGGGAGAACGACGCCGAGCTGGGCGCCGTGCTGGCCGGCTGGGTCGGCTACCTGGACACCACCGGCTCGCACCGCCCCTGCGTGGACCTGCTGCTGGCGGCGGGCCGGCTGGCCCTCGCCCGCGGCGCCCGCACGGTGGCGCTGACGCTCGCGGCCACCGGGGAGCGCAAGCTGGCCCGGCTGCGCCGCACCGAGGGCGTGGCCGGGGAGGTCGCGGCCCTGCGCGCGGCCGCCGAGGCGCTGCCGGTGCCCGAGCTGCCCGTCCCGCCCGGCGAGCTGGCGGCGTACCTGGCCGAGGCGGAGGTGCCGGTCGAACTCGGTGCCGACCTGCTCGCCGTCGCCCTGGAGCGGTACCGGGGCGAGCCCGCCGGCGCCACCGGGCTGGCCGTGCCGCTGGCCACCGTGCTCGGCGGGCTGGGCCACGCCCGGGCCGCCGCCGACCTGCTGTGGCAGCGGCTGGACGTCGACCCGGGTAGTGAGCACCTGGTCGGCACGCTCGGCCAGCTGCTGATCGAGGCCGGGGACGCCGAGGGGATCCGCCGGCTCGCCGACCGGCTGGCCGCGACCGCCCCGGCCGACGCGCACTGGATCCGCGCCCGCTGGGCCGCCGCCGAGGGCCGCTGGGCCGAGGTGCTGGAGCAGTGCGGGGCGATCCTGGCGCTGGAGGCGAACCGGATCAACACCCGCCGGCTGGCCGCGGCCGCCGCCACCGAACTGGGCGACCACGCCACCGCCCAGCGCCTCTACCAGGAACTGCTGGAGCACGCCCTGTCCGCCGAGGAGGCGGGGGAGGAGCAGCTCCACCGGACGGTCCAGGAGCCCGACCTCTGGCACCTGGTCACCGCCGCCACCGCCAACCGGGACTGGGCCGTGGTCCGCTCCACCGGTGCCCGGATCGGCATCGAGTTCGACGAGCCCGAGGGCCCGGTGGACGAGGAGTGGCAGCTGGTCACCGTCCGCGCCACCCGCACCAACGGTTCGACGGCCGACCTGCCCGCCGTCCGCACCGGCCCGGCGACCGCCCGGATCCTGCCGGTGCTCGGCGACGACCTCACCCTCAACCACGGCGACGTGGTGGTCTTCGCCCCGGCCCTGCTGGAGGCCCCGCCGGCCGAGGACGCCCCGGAACCGGAGCGGGCGAACTGGCGCCCGGTCTTCGCCCTGCTGACCCTGCTCGACCCGGCGGGCTTCACCACGTACTGGATCGACGGCGCCTGGCCCGGCGACGAGGCCTGGTCCGGCTTCCGGGACGACCTGCGGGCGGCCGGCTACGCGGTCTGGGCGTACAGCGGGGAGCAGTACCGGATCACCGACCCGACGGAGGACGACGGCTCGCTGCCCGGCGTGTACGCCGCGCTCGGCGTCCCGCCGACCGCCTCGGCGCAGGCGGCCGACGCGCTGCTGCACGAGCTCACCGCCGGCTGGGCCCACCCGCTGGCCTGGCTCGACCTGGCCGACGCGGCCGGGGCGGACCTCGGCCGGCACGCCGGGATCGTCGAGCGCTACGACCTCTGAGCCGGCCCGCCCCCAGGCCCCGCCCCTGGTCGGTTCCCCGGCTCGTTCCCCGGCTCGTTCCCCGGCCGGTCCGCACCTCCGGGCCGGCCGGGGAACCATCACCGCCCCCGGCGAGTCTTTGTCATTGCTTTACCATGACATTGCCAAGACTCGACCTCCAGGAGAGCCAGCACCGTGACCAGCATCGCCCTCGGCCCGTCCTGGCTCGATCCGACCACCCTGATCTCCACCTTCGGCCTGGTCGGCATCCTGGCCATCGTCTTCGCCGAGTCCGGCCTGCTGATCGGCTTCTTCCTCCCGGGCGACTCGCTGCTGTTCACCACCGGCCTGCTGGTGGCCGGCGGCACCTACCTGCACCAGCCGCTCTGGCTGGTCTGCACGCTGATCGTGCTGGCCGCGATCGCCGGGGACCAGGTCGGCTACCTGTTCGGCCGGAAGGTCGGGCCGGGCCTGTTCCGCCGCCCCGACTCCAGGGTCTTCAAGCAGGAGAACGTCGAGAAGGCCGCCGCCTTCTTCGAGCGGCACGGCCCCAAGGCGATCGTGCTGGCCCGCTTCGTGCCGATCGTGCGCACCTTCACCCCGATCGTCGCCGGGGTGAGCAGGATGAACTACCGCAGCTTCGTGCTGTTCAACGTGGTCGGCGGGGTGCTGTGGGGCGCCGGGGTCACCGTGCTCGGCTACTTCCTGGGCCAGATCCCCTTCGTCCGGGACAACATCGAGGCCATCCTGGTCGGCATCGTGCTGGTCTCCGTGGTCCCGGTGGCGGTCGAACTGCTCCGGGCCCGCCGTTCCGGAGCGCGCGACACCGCGGGCCGCCGCGCCGGGTAGGCGTCCGGGGGTGCCGCCGCCGGACGTCGCGTACATGTGCGTCCGGCTGTTCGATCAGGCAAGGTGTATCCGGAGATCGAACGGTGGCCGACGGCCACCAGGGGTGGCGAGGAGCGGAAGTGCCTAAGCGGGGCCGACCGGGTGCGGGCAAGCGGGCGAGGGGAGGCCGGGCGGTCCGCCAGGTGCGGCAGACACCGCCGCAGCCGGTGCACCCCGCCGAGGCGCCGCCCACCGAAGGCCTGCTCGGCTACCCGGCCCCGGTCGTCGAGCCCACCACCGTGGTGCCGCTGCTCCCGCCGGTAACGGAGACCAAGGGCCTGCTGGCCCCCGAGCCCGCGCCGGAGTCCGGGGCCGGTGTCGGTGTCGGGGCCGGGGCCGGGACGCCGCCGGAGCCGCTGGAGCCGCACCCCGAGCTGGCCATCGACCTGCGCCCCCGGGACAGGGACGCCGAGGAGCCCCCGGCCGGGCGCCCGGCCCCCGAGCGCCCCGCGGCCGCCCGCCCCCCGCGCCGCCGCTCGGTCGCCGAGGACACCCTCACCCCCGAGGAGTGGCGCGCCGCCGGCTACACCCCGCCCACCGGCATCCCGATCCCCGAGCTGACCGCCGGCGCCCCCGGCGAAGCGCCCTGGCCGGACCGGATGCGCACCCTGCTGCGCACCCCGATGTCCGAGCGCCCCGCCTTCGAGCGCACCGCCCGCGAGATGCACCCCTCGGCGGCCGCCGCCCGCAATGTCCCCCGCATCCTCGACCTGACGCTGCGCATCGGCGAGCTGCTGCTGGCCAGCGGCGAGGCCGCCGAGGACGTCGAGGCGGCCATGCTCGGCATCGCGCACGCCTACCGGCTGGACCACTGCGAGCCGCAGGTCACCTTCACCCTGATCGGCATCTCGCACCAGCCCTCGCTGGTCGAGCCGCCGGTCACGGCCGACCGCGTGGTGCGCCGCCGCACCTCCGACTACACCCGGCTGAACGCGGTCTACCAGCTGGTGGCGGACATCACCGCGGAGCAGGTGACGGTCAACGACGCCTACCGCCGGCTCGCCGCGATCCGCCGCAACCGGCACCCGTACCCGGCCTGGTTCCTCGCCCTGACCACCGGTCTGCTGGCCGGCGCGGCGACCTTCCTGGTCGGCGGCCGGCTCGACGACAAGGCCTGGCTGGTCTTCGGCAGCGCCTTCGTCGCGGCCGTCCTCGGCGACCGGCTGGCCTCGGCGCTGGCCAAGCGCCGGCTGCCGGAGTTCTACCAGTTCGTGGCGGCCGCGATGCCGGCCGCCGCGTCCGGGATCATCCTGTCCTTCAACGACTGGGGCCTGCGCGGCTCGGTGGTGATCACCGGCGGCCTGTTCGCCCTGCTGCCCGGGCGCGCCCTGGTCGCGGCCGTCCAGGACGGCCTGACCGGCTTCTACATCACCGCCGCGGCCCGGCTGCTGGAAGTGATCTACCTGGTGGCGGGCATCGTGATCGGCGTGATCATGATCCTCTACCTGGGCGTCGGCTTCGAGGCGAAGCTCAAGCCGGACGAGAGCCTGGTGGGCATCAGCTACCCGCCGGTCCAGATGGTCGCCGCGATGGTGCTGACCCTGGCCTTCGCCACCCTGCTGCAGACCGACCGCCGCACCCTCGCCCTGGTCACCCTCAACAGCGGCATCGGCTGGGCCAGCTACGGCGCGCTGGTGTACAACGCGCACGTCAACCCGATCGCGGCCACCGGGGTGGCGGCCGGCCTGGTCGGCCTGTTCGGCCAGCTGATGGCCCGGGCCCGGAACGGCTCGGCGCTGCCGTACGTCACCGCCGCGATCGGCCCGCTGATGCCCGGTTCGGCGCTCTACCTCGGGATGCTGGCCTTCGCCCAGGGGCACTCCAGCACCGGCCTGGTGTCGGTGTTCCGGGCGGCCGCGATCGCGATGGCGCTGGCCATCGGGGTGAACCTCGGCGGGGAGATCGCCCGGCTGTTCCTCAAACTGCCGGTGGGCGCCGAGCTGCCCTCGCTCTACCCGGTGGTGCCCCGCCGGGCGGCCAAGCGCACCCGGGGGTTCTGACCGCGCGTTGAGCCCGGTGACGGATTCCGAGCGGGGTCCGTGTTGGGCGGCTATTGGGCCCCGGGCCATGTCACGGCAGGCAGGACGCAGGACCAGGAACGAAGGTAAGACCCATGACGGCAATGCTGGACAGCTACCGCGAGCACATCGTCAACACGCACAAGCAACCGCTGTTCCTGCTGCTGGTCGGCTTCATCACCTCCTTCGTCTTCATCCGGTTCAGCGTGCGGATGATCCGCGCCAAGGTGCGCTGGTGGCCCGGCAACGTCACCCCCGGCGGCCTGCACATCCACCACATGGTGTTCGGCCTGGGCTTCCTGCTGGTCGGCGGCATCGGGGTGTTCGCCACCTACGGCGGCACCCCGTGGATCGACTGGTTCGGGCTGGCCTTCGGCATCGGCTGCGGCCTGGTGCTGGACGAGTTCGCGCTGATCCTGCACCTGGACGACGTGTACTGGAGCGAGCAGGGCCGCAAGTCGGTGGACGCGGTGATCTTCGGCATCCTGTTCACCGCCCTGCTGCTGATCGGGTACGTGCCGCTCGGCGTGGTGCCCGGCGAGGACACCCGGTGGGGCCTGATCACCGTCATCTCGGTGAACGCGCTGGCCTCGGTGATCACCCTGCTCAAGGGCAAGGTGTGGACCGGACTGCTCGGGATCATGGTCCCCGGCCTGTCCTGGATCGGCGCGATCCGGCTGGCCCGTCCGAGCAGCCCGTGGGCCCGCTGGCGGTACACCACGCGCCCCCGCCGCCGGGCGCGTGCGCTGCGGCGCGAACGCCTGCTGCACCGGCGTGCGGACCGGGCCCGCACCTGGCTCTTCGACCTGATCGCCGGCGCGCCCGACAAGGTGCCCGCCAACCACCCGGCCGCCCACCGGGTCGCCGAGCGGATGGCCGCCCGGGCCTCCGCCCACCTCGACGCCCACGCCGCCCGGGCGCTGTCCCGCCGCCGGGCCCGGCTGGCCGACCGCCGCTCGGCCGCGACCGCCGGGGCGGCGGCGAAGGCGCCCACGGCGCACCCGCAACCGGCCGAGGGGCCCGCCGAGGGCGTGCCGGCCCGCTCGGCCGGGGCCCGGCAGCGCCGCCGTACGGTCCGCGCCGGGCGCAACCGGACGTACGCGGTCGGCCCGACCGGCCTGGAGCGCCGCCCCGGCCGACACCCCCACCTACGGACGAAGACCCGCCGGATCCACCGCTAGTTCGTATACCGTGTGCGCCTGGGCGACGGTGACACCCGGTCGGATCATCGGATGGTCACCCGGCCGGCGGAGCGCGTTCGAGGTGTGAAAACCCTCGGAGTTGAGAACATGATCGGCGAGTGACCGTTCTGTCACGTGATGGGATGATTCGTCGGATCCCCCGCCGCCCGACCGCAGCCCCGCAGGCCGCGCGCCGCCCGGCCACCGCCGTCATCCCCTCCGGACCGTGAGAAGGGATGTCTCGTGGCGCGCAGGATCCTGCCGACCCTCCTGTTGTCCCTCACCGCCCTGCTCGGGCTGCTCCCCGCCGCCCAGGCGGCCCCGGTACAGCCGGAACCGGCGCGGCCCGCCCCGGCGCAGGCCGAACCCGCGCAGGCCGAACCGCCGGCCGCAGCGACCCCGGCCGGCCAGGACCCGTACCCCTCCGCCGAGGAGATCGACCGCTCCCGCACCGAGGCCGACGGCAAGGCCGCCTCCGCCGCCGCGCTGGAGACCGCGCTCACCGCCGCCCGCACCGAACTCGACCGGGCCGCCCGCGGCGCCGAGCAGGCCGTCGAGGCCTACAACGGCGCCCAGCTGGCCCTCACCCGGGCCCGCACCGAGGAGACCGCCGCCAACCGGCGCGCGGCCGCCGCCGAGGCCGAACGCTCCGAAGCCGCCGACGACGCCGCCCGGCTCGCCGCCGAGACGTACCGGCAGGGCGCGGGCGCCGAACTCTCCGCCCTCAACGCCCTGCTCGGCGCCCACGGGCCGCGCGAGGCGAGCGCCCGCGCCGCCGTCGTCGGCGTGGTCAGCGAGCGCACCCGGCAGATCCTGGACGCCGCCACCTCCACCGCCGCCACCGCCCGCACCGCCTCGGCCGCCGCCCGCACCGCCACCGCGGCCGCCGAGAAGGCCGCGACCGAGGTCGGCGCGGCCAGGACCAGGGCCGAACAGCGGCTCGCCGCCCAGCAGGCCGAGGTCGCCGCGGCCGGCCGCCACCGGGAGCAACTGCTCACCGAACTCGCCGCCGCCCGCAACACCACCGTCGAGCTGGAGCGCAAGCGGAGCGAGGCCCTGGAGGCGATCGCCGCCCACGAGGCCGAGGCGGCCGCCCGGGCCGCCGCCGAACGGGCCGCAGAACAGGCCGCCCGGGAGGCCGAAGCCGCCGCGGCCGAGGCCGCCAGGGTCCAGGCGCCGCCGCCCGACTCCCGCCCCTGGTCGGCCGAGGGCGCGGCCGCCGCGATCGCCTTCGCCCGCTCCAAGATCGGCCTGCCCTACATCTGGGGCGGCGAGGGGCCGGAGGGCTACGACTGCTCCGGGCTGACCATGATGGCCTGGCGCGAGGGCGGCAGGCAGCTCAACCACTTCGCCGCCGACCAGTACGCCCAGTCCACCCCGGTCACCTACCGCCAGCTGCGCCCCGGCGACCTGGTCTTCTGGACCGACACCGGCCGTTCCGCCGACATCCACCACGTCGGCCTCTACATCGGCGACGACCAGATGATCGAGGCCCCGAGGGTCGGCATGCCGGTCAAGCAGGCCAGCCTCTGGATCATGGGCACCCCGGACTACTACGCCCGGCCCTGACCCCCGCCGTCCCGGGCGCCGGTGTCGGAGGCCTCCGTTAGCGTGGCCGCTCCGACCACTCCCGAGGAGGAACCGTGCGGCTGAGGAACGTGGCAGCGGGCGACGTCGAGGCGTACGTCCGGATGCGCTGCGACGAGGCGATGATGGCCGAGTTGGGCGGCCCGCTGCCCCGGGAGCAGGTGGAGGAGCGGCTGCGCAAGGACCTCCGGCTGGTGGCGGAGGACGGCGCCTGGATCAAGGCGATCGTGCCGGACGGCGCCGAAGACGGTGCGGCGGCCGGGGTGGTGACGCTCTGGCAGGACGAGGAGGACGGCGCGACCGTCTCCGAGATCGGCTGGATGGTGCTGCCCGCGTTCCAGGGCCGCGGCCTGGCCAAGGCGGCGGTCCGCCGGGTGCTGGACGCCGCGGCGGCGGACGGCCGCTGGGGCGAGGTGCACGCCAGCCCGGGGACGACCAACGGCCCGTCCAACGGGATCTGCCGCGCGCTCGGCTTCCGGCTGCTCGGCGAGCGGGACGTCGACTTCGGGGACCGCGTCCTGCGGACCAACCACTGGGTGGTGACGCCGGGCGAGCACCGCCGGGCACCGGACGGCCTGGGGTCGGACGGCCTGGGGTCGGACACGGATTAATTGGGGTGCTCGGC
This sequence comes from Kitasatospora sp. NPDC059160, assembly GCF_042755465.1. Lineage (NCBI taxonomy): Bacteria > Bacillati > Actinomycetota > Actinomycetes > Kitasatosporales > Streptomycetaceae > Kitasatospora > Kitasatospora sp. NPDC059160. Next base: position 31,745 of record NZ_JBHZCN010000092.1, read on the forward strand.
CCCGGCCACCGCCCGTACGGTGGCCGGATGCACAACGACAGTGATCACACGGCCCCCGAGACGGTCAACGGGATCCAGGTCCGGGCCGTAGCCGTGGACGAAGTGGAGGAGTGGAACCGGGCGCTGAACTTCGGCTTCCTGCGCCCGCACGCGGGCGTCGCGCCGGAGCTGCGCCGCCGGCAGTGGCAGCCGGGCCGGATGGTGGCCGGCTTCGACGGGGACCGGCAGATCGCGACCTTCCGCAGCTTCGACGTCGACCTCACCGTGCCCGGCGGAGCCGTGGTCCGGGCCGACGCGATCACCAACGTCACGGTCAGCGCCACCCACCGCCGCCGGGGCCTGCTCAGCGCGATGATGCGCCGCGACCTCGCCGCGGCCGCCGGGCGCGGCTGCGCCGTCGCCGTCCTGATGGCCGCCGAGTACAACATCTACGGCCGGTTCGGCTTCGGCCCGGCCACCCGCGGCAGCGGCTGGGACATCGACCTGAGCCGCACCCGCGGACTGCGCGAGGGCCTGCCGGGCGTACCCGGCGGCCGGACCGACTTCGTGACCCTGGCCGAGCAGGCCGAGCTGGGCGCCGAGCTGTACGACCGCTGGCGGCTCACCCAGCCGGGCGCGATCGCCCGGGACGAGATCTGGTGGGAGCGCCACACCAACCGGATCCAGGTGCCGGGCGACACCTTCAAGGAGCCGTTCACCGCCGTCCACCGGGACGCCGACGGCACGGTCACCGGGATGGTCGTCTACCGGATCGAGAACAAGTGGGACGGCGCCCACCCCGACGCCACCCTCACGGTGGAGGACTTCATCGCCCTCGACCTGCCCACCGCCGTCGCACTGTGGCGCCTGGTGCTGAGCGTCGACTGGGTGCGCAAGGTCGTGGTGGCGGGCCTGGCCCCGGACGACCCGCTGCCGCTGCTGCTCCAGGACCCGCGTGCGGCCGTCCCGCGCAAGGACAACGCCGACGCGATGTGGCTGCGGCTGCTGGACGTCGAGGCCGCCTTCGGCGCCCGCGCGTACGGTGCGCCCGGCCGGGTGGTGCTGGAGGTCGAGGACGAGCTCGGCTACGCTTCCGGCCGCTTCGCGATCGAGGTCGCCGAGGACGGCACCGGCCGCTGCGTCCGGACCACCGACGAGGCCGACCTCGCCCTGGGAGCTTCGGAGTTGGGCTCGCTCCAGCTGGGCGCCGAGACGGCCCCGCGACTGGCCGCGGCCGGTCTGGTCACCGAGCTTCGCCCGGGGGCGGCCGCCGCCGCCGACCTGCTGCTGCGCACGCCGCTGCGGGCCTGGACGCCGACCGACTTCTGAGCGGCGCGAACGACGATGCCGGGAACGACAGTGCCGGGAACGACGCCGGAGGCCGGCCCGCAGTGTGCGGGCCGGTCTCCGGAGGTCACAACTCGTGCCCGGCCGCGCCTACTTGACGGCGGTCTTGCCGATCGTGGGCAGGATGAAGTCCTGGATCAGCCCCTTGGCGTCCCGCACGATCGGCCGGAACACCCGGTAGCGCGAGAGGTTGATCACCCGGGCGGCCATCGGCGTCGAGCGCCGGACGAACTCCCTGGTCCGCTCGGTGTCCTCGGTCCGGTCGAAGACCCAGTAGAGGACCACGACCATCAGGTGCAGCCAGAGCACGTCCGGCAGCAGCTCGACGAGTTCGGCGTCCAGCTTCGGCGCCAGCTCCGAGCCCTGGAGGACTTCCCGGAACAGGTCGACGGCCACCGCCCGGGCCGGGTGGGACTCGTTGGAGAACGGGCTGAGCGAGCTGGTCGGGTCGGCCGCGGTGCGGAAGAACTGCGCGGCGAACTCGTGGTACGGCGCGGCCGTGTCCAGCCAGGAGTCCAGCGCGATCTGCAGCCGCTCGGCGAAGTCCCGGGTGTGGGCCATGCGGAGCCTGGCCTCGGCCGCGTGGTCGTGGGTCATCCGGTCGTAGAACCCCTGGATCAGGAATTCCTTGGCGGAGAAGTAGTAGTAGGCGTTGCCGACCGACACGCCCGCCTCGGTGGCGATGGCGCGCATCGTCGTCTTCTCGTAACCCCGGTCCTGGAACAGCCGCATGGCCGTCTCCAGGATCAGCGCCCGGGTCGCCTCGCTCTTGTCGGTCTTGGGCTGGGCCCGGCCGCCGGGCATGGGCCCGCCGTCCGTGCCGGGTGCGGCCGAGGCGTCGGCCGCACCCTTCTCGCCGTCCGTTCGGTTCGTCGCTGCCAGGTCGTCCACAGGCACGAGCCTAACCGGAGACGAGGTTCCACCCGGTGTCGGTGCTGTCGGTGTTCGTGGCACCGGATGCCCCCTCCGCATCCGGTGCCACGAAACCGTCCCCCGTCATTTCGAACGCGTTCAAAATCTTGGCAGAACTGTAGACGTTACGGTTGAACATGTTCAACTCCATCTTCGTGGGAGGCTCGTCACATGACCGGTCCTGAACGGACCACCATTCGGTACGGCGGAGCGCAGGACGCCGCGGACGTCGCGGACCTGCATGCCGAGAGTTGGCGCACCAGCTATCGCGGGATGGTCCCCGACGAGGCGATCGGGGACGGACTGGCCGCCCAGCGGCGCGAACTGTGGGAGCTGCGCCTGGCGGTGGACTACGGGCCGCCGGAGAACACGCCCGTGCTGTTGGTCGCCGAACGGGCCGGTGAGCCGGCCGGGTTCGTCTATCTGGTGCCGCAGGCCGACGGACGGGTGCTGGTGGACAACCTGCACGTCCGCCCGGGCCTCACCGGCGGGGGCATCGGCCGACACCTGCTGGCCGCCGCCCGCGCCGAACTCGCCGAGCGGTTCCCCGCCGCCGAGCTGTACCTGGAGGTGCTGCGCGCCAACACCCGCGCGATCGCCTTCTACGAGCGCGAGGGCGGCGTGCGGATCGCGGCGCAGGAGGGCGTGTTCCCGGGCGGTTGGGTGCTGCCCGAGTACGTCTACGCCTGGCCGGCCGCGAACGCCCGGCCGGAGAACGGTCGGTCCGCGAACGCCCGGCCGGAGAACGGTCGAACGGAGCACGCCCGGCCCGAGGGCGGTCGGTCGGTGAGCGGTCAGTCGATGTCGTAGACCGTCACCGGCACGCCGCGCGCCGAGAGTCGGGCCGCCACCAGCGGCTCGACCTTCTCCCAGCGCCCGCCCGCCAGTCCGCAGCCGATCCGCGGCATGTGGACGGAGGCGCCGAGTTCGAGCGCGCGCCCGCCCAGGGCCGCCAGCCCGGTGTCGACGGCCTCGTACCGCACGGGCACCCCGGTGGAGCGCCCCGTCCGGATGCCGCGCTGGCCGACCAGGTTGGCCACCCAGACGAACGGCTCGACCTGCACCAACTGCAGGGCGCCGAGGCCGAAGTCGTTCTTCGCCCGCTCCCGGTGCCACCGCCGGAAAGCGGCTTCGGGTTCGGGCCAGCGTCTGGAGAGCGCGAGCACGAAGCCCTTGCCCCAGCCGCCGAGGTCGTTGCAGACGTGCGCGATCACCTTCACGCCCTTGCCCTGGGGCGTGGTGGCATCGCCTCGGACGTAGGTGATTTCCGCCATGACTCGAAGTTAGACGGAGGCACTGACAACCCGCGCCCCATTTTCCGCGGGGCCGGACGCCCGCAGGTGCCGCCGCCCGGCCGACGCGATCAGCAGGGCGAGCGCGGCGGCCCCGGCGGGCAGGACGTAGCCGGTGCCGGGCGCGGCCCGCTCGGCGAGCGTCCCGGCGAGCGCCGCCCCGGCCGAGATGCCGACCACGATGCCGGACACCGCCACCGCCATCCCCTCGTTGAACTGCCGCTGCGGCAGCAGCTCCTGGACCAGCGTCATGCCGGTCACCATGGTCGGCGCGGTGGCCGTGCCGGCCGCGAACAGTGCCGCGCCGAGGGCCACCGGCCCGGCCCCGCCGAGCCCGGCGGCGAGCGGCAGCAGCAGGACCGCGGCCATCGCCGCCACCCCGAGCAGGAAGCGCGCCCCGGGGGCCCGGCGCGGGGTCAGCAGCCCGAACAGCAGCCCCGCCAGGCAGGATCCGCCTGCGACCAGGGCCAGCAGCGGGCCGGCCGCCGCCTTGTGCCCGAGCGCGTCGGCGTAGGCGACGGTGGTGATCTCGGTGGCGCCGAAGACCGTGCCGGTGGCGAGGAAGGTCAGCGCCAGCACCCGCAGCCCGGGCACCCGCAGCGGGGAGCCGTGCCGCTCGCCGGTCGGGGCCGGTGCCGGCAGCGGCGGTTCGGTGCCCCGCTGGGCGGCGAACAGCAGGGCGCCGGCGGTGCCGACGGTGCCGGCGGTGAGCAGCCCGGCCTCCGGGGCGATCGTGGTGCAGAGCACCATCGCGAGCACCGGCCCGGCCATGAAGCAGAGTTCGTCCAGGGCCTGTTCGAGGGAGTTGGCCAGGTGCCGGGCGGCCGGGTCGTCCCGGTGCAGGTGCGCCCAGCGGGACCGGGCCATGCCGCCGAGGTTGGGCGCGGCGGCGCAGGCGGCCCAGCAGGCGTACAGGGTCCAGTCCGGGGCGCCGAGCCGGACGCAGAGCAGCAGGGCGGCGAGCGGAACGGCGTTGTACAGCGCGGCCGGTACCGTGACCCGCGACTGCCCGTACCGGTCCACCAGGCGGCCGAGCAGCGGCATCCCGATCGCCCCGGTGGCCAGCCCGGCCGCCGAGACCGTCCCGGCCAGCGCGTACGAGCCGCGCCGTTCGGCGAGCAGCACCACCAGCGAGACGCCGTTCATCGACAGTGCGATCCGGCCGAGCAGCCCGGCCAGGGTGAAGGCGGTGGCGCCGGGGGCCGCGAACAGCCGTCGGTAGGAGGCGAGGAGGGCGCGCGGGGGCAATCGGGCTCCTGGGGCGCAGGGCGGGAGGGGGATGCGCCCAGCCTCGCGGTGCGCTCCGACCGGCGTCCAACACCTGTTCCGCCGCAGTCACAACACGGTGTTGTTAATCTGCCGCCCATGCCCCGTGACCTGCACCCCCGACTGCTCCGCGGCTTCGTCGCGACCGCCGAGACCCTGCACTTCGGCCGGGCCGCCGAACGGCTGTACGTCGCCCAGCAGGCACTCAGCCGGGACGTCCGCACGCTGGAGGGCCTGCTCGGCGAGGCACTGTTCACCCGCACCACCCGCAGCGTCGACCTCACCCCGGCCGGGCGCCGGCTGCTGCCCGGGGCGCGCCGGCTGCTCGCCCTGCACGACGACCTGCTCGCCGGGTTCGGCGCGGGCGCCGGTGCCGCCGCCAGGCCGCTGCTGCTCGACCTCAACAGCGACGTCACCGGCCCGGACCTGACCGCCGACCGGGTGCTGCAACGGGCCCGCACCGCCTGGCCGGAGGGCGAGCTGCTGGCCCGCTTCCACGGCGGTCTGGCCGCGGCCGCCGACGAACTGCTGGCGCACCGGCTGGACGCCTCGTTCGGCCGCTTCGCCGGACTGCCCGCCCCGGTGCGCGGCCGACTCGCCCAGCGGCCCGTACGGCTGGAGCGGGTCTCGGTGATGATGGCGGACACCCACCCGCTGGCCGGCCGCCCGGCGCTGCGCCCGGCCGATCTGCTCGGGCACCCGGTCGACATCTGCGCGGGCAACCCGGCCACCACCGAGTGGGCCGACCTCGGGGCCCGGCTGCTGCGCGAACACGGTCTGCGCGCGGCCGAGCCGCACGTCCCGCCGGTGGGCCCGGTCGAGACGGCCCGCTACCTGGCCCGGCACGGCGATCCGATGCTGACCACGGTCGGCGGGCCGAGCCTCCCGGGGGCGGTGAACGTCCCGCTGGTGGACCCGGTGCCGCTGAGTCTGGTGAGCCTGGTGCACCGGCCCGGGGAGCGCCGTCCGGGCCTGCTCGCACTGGCCGCCGCGGCCGCCGAACTCGGCGCCGCCGAGGGCTGGTTGGACCGCCCGGCCGGCAGCTGGCTGCCCCCGGAGGACGCCGCGCTCATCGCGCGGACGTAGGGTCCGCGGACCTTGGGTCCGTCTTCGAACTCCCGTCTGCGGGGCGACGCCGGGGCACGCGCCTCGCCGCGTTGTCGTCGGTCGCCAATGCGCTGCATTGGGCTCCCTCCTCCGCCTTGCGATGCACGCACCCCAACGC
>NZ_JBHZCN010000093.1:0-37606 GCF_042755465.1 Kitasatospora sp. NPDC059160
TTATAAGAGACTGCGGCCGGGGGTACCGTGTGGGATTGTTGGACGCCGCCGAACAATCATTCAGAGAAGGCCCACCCGGGTGACCGGGTGGGCCTTTTCGCATTTCCGGGAAGATGTCAGAGCTGCCGCTTGAATCCGAGGTGCGAGGCCGTGAAGCCGAGTCGCTCGTAGAACCGGTGTGCGTCCGTGCGGGTCGCGTCCGAGGTGAGTTGGACGAGGTCGGCGCCGAGTTCGCGGGAGCGCTCGACGGCCCACTCGATCAACTCGGTGCCGAGTCCGCTGCCGCGTTCGTCGGCGTGGATGCGGACGCCCTCGATGATCGTGCGGGTGGTGCCGGCCCGGGAGAGGCCCGGGATCACCGTGAGCTGGAGGGTGCCGACGACGCGGCCGGCGCGTTCGGCGACGACCAGGTGCTGGTGCGGGTCGCGGTCGATGCGGGTGAAGGCGGTGCGGTAGGGGGTGAGGTCGTCGGGGCTCTCGCGGGTGGCGCCCAGCGGGTCGTCCGCGAGCATGGCCACGATCGCCGGCAGATCGCCTTCGCCGGCCCGTCGGATCGTCAGAACAGCCGTTTCAGTCATGATCAGAGGATAAGGAGGGCCGAGGGGGTCGGCGGACTCTGTCTACGCCCGTAGCGTGCCTCCAGGGCCCGCTGTGGCCCACCACGGTCCGATGCCGGGTCACTCCCCGGGCCCGGCGCTGGTGATGACGGCGAAGACGGCTCCGTGCCGGTCCAGCAGCTGGGCGAGCCGGCCGACCCCGTGGAGGTCCGTCGCCGGGATCCGGACCTTCGCGCCGAGCCGGTCGGCGATGGCGAGGCAGGCGTCCACGTTGGGGACCTCGAAGTAGGGGAGCCAGTGCGAGCGGGTGCCGCGGGCGGTGTGCTCGGGGCTGAGCTGGAGGATGCCGCCGTGGGCGTCGTCGGTGCCGCCGCCGGACGGGGTGAGCACGGTGTAGAACGCCTCGCCGAGCGGGACGTCCTGTTCCTGCCAGTCGAAGACCGTGCGGTAGAAGGCCTTGGCCCGTTCCGCGTCGACGCTGTAGCACTCGGCCCAGCAGAGGCTGACCTGGTCGTTGACGACGTCCAGGCCGCGGGTGTCGTGCGGCTGCCAGACCGCGAAGTCGGCGCCGGTCGGGTCGGTGTAGCCGGCCATCCGGCCCGCGGTGAAGACGTCGAAGGGGGTGAACCGGATGCGGCCGCCCGCCTGTTCGACCAGGTCGGTGGTGCGGTCGGCGTCCTCGGTGGTGAAGTAGAGGGTCCAGCCGGGGAGCGCGCCCTCCTCGGCGAGCGGGCCGAGGGCGGCGACGGTGCGGCCGTCGAGCTGGAAGAAGCCGTAGCCGCCGGCTTCGGGGCCGGCCGAGTCGAAGGTCCAGCCGAACAGCGCGGAGTAGAAGTCGACGGAGGCCCGGGTGTCGGGGCTGCTCAGGTCGAGCCAGTTCGGGGAGCCGGGGCGGAAGTCGGTGTTGAGCATGGCGGCACTGCTCCTCGGACGGGTCCCGTGCGGGCGCGGGCGCGGTCGACGACCCCCTGGACCCTTTCAGCCTGGCACCTCGGTCGGGGCGGTGCACGGCAGGCCCGGCGGGCGGTCCGGCGGGCGGTCCGGACCTGTCCGCGCCGGGCGGTACGGTGCGTAACGGAATGGTCCACCCGTACCGGTCGAAGGGGGCTCCGGTGGGCAAGCAGGTGCAGTCGGGGCAGGAGGTGCCCCGCCAGCTCGCGCAGGTCGAGGGCGTGCTGGAGCGGATCACCTACGCCAATGAGGAGACCGGCTACACGGTGGCCCGGGTGGACACCGGCCGGGGCGGGAACGACCTGCTGACGGTGGTGGGCGCGCTGCTGGGGGCGCAGGTCGGGGAGTCGTTGCGGCTGCACGGGCGGTGGGGCTCGCACCCGCAGTACGGGCGGCAGTTCACGGTGGAGAACTACACCACGGTGCTGCCCGCGACCGTCCAGGGCATCCAGCGGTACCTGGGCTCGGGGCTGATCAAGGGGATCGGGCCGCGGTTCGCCGAGCGGATCGTCGAGCGCTTCGGGGTGGAGACCCTGGAGGTGATCGAGAACGAGCCGGGCCGGCTGATCGAGGTGCCGGGGCTGGGGCCCAAGCGCACCAAGAAGATCGCCGCGGCCTGGGAGGAGCAGAAGGCCATCAAGGAGGTGATGGTCTTCCTCCAGGGGGTCGGGGTGTCGACCTCGCTGGCGGTGCGGATCTACAAGCAGTACGGGGACGCCTCGATCGGGGTGGTGCGCAACGAGCCGTACAAGCTGGCCTCGGACGTCTGGGGCATCGGCTTCCTGACGGCGGACCGGATCGCCCAGGCGGTGGGCATTCCGCACGACAGTCCGGAGCGGGTGAAGGCGGGCCTGCAGTACGCGCTGTCGCAGAGCACCGACCAGGGGCACTGCTACCTGCCGGAGGAGCGGCTGATCGCGGACGGCGTGAAGCTGTTGCAGGTGGACGTGGGGCTGGTGATCGACTGCCTGGCGGAGCTGGTCGCGGCGGAGGGGGTGGTGCGCGAGGTGGTGCCGGGGGAGGCGGGCGAGCCGATCACCGCGGTGTACCTGGTGCCGTTCCACCGGGCGGAGATCTCGCTGGCCAACCAGCTGCTGCGGCTGCTGCGTTCGGACTCCGACCGGATGCCGTGGTCGGCGGAGGTGGACTGGCCGGTGGCGCTGGAGTGGCTGGCCCGGCGGACCGGGGCGGCGCTGGCGCCGGAGCAGGAGCAGTCGGTGCGGCTGGCGCTGACCGAGAAGGTCGCGGTGCTGACGGGTGGTCCGGGCTGCGGCAAGTCGTTCACGGTGAAGTCGATCGTGACGATGGCGCTGGCCAAGCGGGCGAAGGTGGTGCTGGCGGCGCCGACCGGGCGGGCGGCCAAGCGGCTGGCGGAGCTGACCGGGGCGGAGGCCTCGACGGTGCACCGGCTGCTGGAGCTCAAGCCGGGCGGTGACGCCGCGTACGACCGGGACCGGCCGCTGGACGCCGACCTGGTGGTGGTGGACGAGGCCTCGATGCTGGACCTGATCCTGGCGAACAAGCTGGTCAAGGCGGTGCCGCCGGGCGCCCACCTGCTGTTCGTGGGGGACGTGGACCAGCTGCCCTCGGTGGGGGCCGGTGAGGTGCTGCGGGATCTGCTGGCCGAGGACGGGCCGATCCCCTCGGTGCGGCTGACCCGGATCTTCCGGCAGGCGCAGCAGTCGGGCGTGGTGACCAACGCGCACCGGATCAACGAGGGGAAGCCGCCGTTGACGGAGGGTCTGGCGGACTTCTTCCTGTTCGTGGAGGACGACACCGAGCGGGCGGCCGGTCTGACGGTGGACGTGGTGGCCCGCCGGATCCCGCAGAAGTTCGGCTACGACCCGCGCCGGGACGTCCAGGTGCTGGCGCCGATGCACCGGGGCCCGACGGGGGCGGGGAACCTGAACACCCTGTTGCAGGGGGCGGTGACGCCGGCCCGGGAGGGTCTGGCGGAGCGGCGTTTCGGCGGGCGGACCTTCCGGGTGGGGGACAAGGTCACCCAGATCCGCAACAACTACGACAAGGGGCGGAACGGGGTCTTCAACGGCACAGTGGGAGTGGTGACCGCCCTCAGCGTGGACGACCAGCGGTTGACGGTGCTCACCGACGAGGACGAGGAGGTGCCGTACGACTTCGACGAGCTGGACGAGCTGGCCCACGCCTACGCGGTGACGATCCACCGCTCGCAGGGAAGTGAATACCCGGTGGTGGTGATTCCGGTCACCATGTCCGCTTGGACGATGCTCCAGCGAAACCTGCTCTACACGGCTGTGACCAGGGCGAGGAAACTCGTCGTGCTGGTCGGGTCACGGAAGGCGATCGCGCAGGCTGTGAGGGCCGTCAGTGCAGGTCGGCGGCACGCCGCGCTGGATCATCGACTTGCTTCTGGATGATTATCCAACAGGATGGTTGCCTCTAATGTTCTCTTGACGTGAAGAGATTTACGGCAGAGCCTAGGGTGGTGCCGATCTTGTCCGGTTCGTACCGGCAGGGGCAGCAGGTTTTGTAGGGGCGGGCCCTTCCGGGCCACCCCGGGTGCGCGACTGTCCTCCGGATGGGGGATCGTGGAGTCAGTCAGGGCACCTTGGAAGAGGATTCATTTCGTCGGTGAGGAAGACGTGAGCGACAACTCGGTAGTACTGCGGTACCAGGACGGCGAGTACGAGTACCCCGTCGTCGAGAGCACTGCGGGCAACTCCGGCTTCGACATCTCGAAGCTGCTCCCGCAGACCGGCCTGGTCACCCTGGACAACGGCTTCGGTAACACCGCCGCGTACAAGTCCGCGATCACCTTCGTGGACGGCGACAACGGCATCCTGCGGTACCGCGGCTACCCGATCGAGCAGCTCGCCTCGCAGGGCGGCTTCATCGAGACCGCGTACCTCCTGATCAACGGTGAGCTGCCCAACGCGGCCCAGCTGGCGGAGTTCAACCGCGAGATCACCCAGCACACGCTGCTGCACGAGGACGTCAAGCGCTTCTTCCAGGGCTTCCCGCGGGACGCCCACCCGATGGCCATGCTGTCCTCGGTGGTCGGCGCGCTCTCCACGTTCTACCCGGAGAGCCACAACCCGTTCGACGCGGCCCAGCGCCACCTGTCGACCGTCCGCCTGCTGGCCAAGCTGCCGACGATCGCCGCGTACGCGTACAAGAAGGCGATGGGCCAGCCCTTCGTCTACCCGCGCAACGACCTGAGCTACGTCGAGAACCTCCTGCGGATGACCTTCGCCGTCCCCGCCGAGGACTACGAGCTCAACCCGGTCATCGTCAACGCCCTGGACAAGCTGCTCATCCTGCACGCGGACCACGAGCAGAACTGCTCCACCTCCACCGTGCGCCTGGTCGGCTCCAGTCACGCCAACCTGTTCGCCTCGATCTCGGCGGGCATCTCGGCGCTGTGGGGCCCGCTGCACGGCGGTGCCAACCAGGCCGTCCTGGAGATGCTGGAGAGCATCCAGAAGGACGGCGGCGACGTCGACGCGTTCATCACGAAGGTGAAGAACAAGGAAGCCGGCGTCAAGCTGATGGGCTTCGGCCACCGCGTCTACAAGGCCTTCGACCCGCGCGCCGCGCAGGTCAAGCTGCTGGCGCACGAGGTCCTCGGCCAGCTCGGCAAGAGCGACGAGCTGCTGGAGATCGCGCTCAAGCTGGAGGAGCACGCCCTCAAGGACGACTTCTTCATCTCGCGCAAGCTGTACCCGAACGTGGACTTCTACACGGGTCTGATCTACCGCGCCATGGGCTTCCCGACCAGCATGTTCACCGTGCTGTTCGCCCTCGGCCGGCTGCCGGGCTGGATCGCCCACTGGCACGAGATGATCAACGACCCGACCAGCCGGATCGGCCGCCCGCGCCAGATCTACACCGGCACCGCGATCCGCGACTACGTCGAGCTCGAACAGCGCTGACGTCGCACCGCACCGAAAGGGGCCCGGCCGCTGCTGAGCGGCCGGGCCCCCTCGCGTCCCCGCCCGCGGACCCGGAAGGCCCGCGGACGGGGACGGAACCGTACGGCGCACGACTCCGGGGCCGGCCGCGACCGGGGACGGCCGCTCAAAGCGTCCCTGGCCCGCCACAACCCCGGCGCCGTGCGCGAAGGCCGTCGAGGATTCGACGACCGTTCCCGGGGCCCGCCGGAGCCCCGTCGGCGACAGCCCGCCGGAAGTGCGGGGACACATTGCCGTTGATCGTGCCCCGCCCAGCGGAAAAACTGCCGCACTACCAACCTAAGACGTATCAGGGTGCGAGAAGTTACGCCCGGGGGGTGTGAGCTGCCTCTCGCCACGCTCCGTAGGCGCCTCGTATCGCGCCCATATCACACCTTCCCTCGCGCACGACGTCACCCTCCCCGCAGTCACGGCAACCGAGCGTGATAGGAATCGTGGCATTCCGGTACGGACCGTCGCGCCCCCTCGTCGCGCGACGGCGGAACTGGGGAGGGAGTGCGCAGATGGCCAGGAACGTCGTCGTCACCGGCGGTGGCACGGGAATCGGGTACGAAGTCGCGCGGCGGTTCGCCGAGGCGGGTGAGCACGTGGTGATCGTCGGTCGGCGCCGGGCCGTCCTGGAGAAGGCCGCGATCGACCTCGGGCCGAACGTCACCCCGCTGGTGTGCGACCTCGCCGACCCGGACGCCGTGGAGGCCGCGCTGGCGGAACTGCCCGAGCGGATCGACGTGCTGGTGAACAACGCCGGCAGCCGGGAGACCGTGGTCGGCGGCGGGCCGCACGCCCTGCTGGCCCGCTGGCGCGGCGACTTCGAGCGCAACGTGCTGACCGTGGTGCTGCTCACCGAGTCGATCCGGGACCGGCTCACCCCGGGCTCCGGCCGGGTCGTCACCATCAGCTCCATCGCCGCCCTGCGCGGGGCCGGCTCCTACGGTGCGGCGAAGGCCTCCCTGCACGCCTGGAACCACTTCCTGGCCGCGCAGTTGGGCACCTCGGGGATCACCGCCAACATCGTCGCGCCGGGCACGGTGGCCGGCACCGAGTTCTTCGGGCCGCGGCTGGACGAGCCCGAGGTGGCCCGCCGGGCGGCGCGCACGCTGCTCGGCCGGATCGGCGAGACCGGGGAGGTCGCGGCGGCGGTCACCTTCCTCGCCTCGCCCGAGGCCGGGTTCATCACCGGCGAGATCCTGCACTGCAACGGCGGGGAACTGCTGGGGCGTTGAGGCGTCGAGGCGCTGCGGCGCTGAGGCGTCGGTGCGTGACGAGGGGCCCGGACCGGGGACGGTCCGGGCCCCTCGGGCCGTCCGGCCTGGCTCAGGCGGCCCGGAAGCGGCGCAGCCGGAGGCTGTTGCCGACCACGAAGAGCGAGGAGAAGGCCATCGCGGCCCCGGCGATCATCGGGTTCAGCAGTCCGGCGGCGGCCAGCGGGATCGCCGCGACGTTGTAGCCGAAGGCCCAGCAGAGGTTTCCCCGGATGGTGGCGAGGGTCCGGCGGCCGAGCCGGACGGCGTCGGCGGCGGCGCGCAGGTCGCCGCGGACCAGGGTGAGGTCGCCGGCCTCGATCGCGGCGTCGGTGCCGGTGCCCATCGCCAGGCCCAGGTCGGCCTGGGCGAGCGCGGCCGCGTCGTTGACGCCGTCGCCGACCATCGCCACGACCCGGCCCTCGGCCTGGAGCCGGCGGACCGTCGCCACCTTGTCCTCGGGCAGCACCTCGGCGATGACGTCCCGCGGTGCGACGCCGAGCTCGGCGGCCACCGCCTCGGCCACCGTGCGGTTGTCGCCGGTCAGCAGCACCGGGGTCAGGCCCAGGGCGCGCAGCCGGGCGACGGCCTCGACACTGGTCGGCCGGAGCGCGTCCGCCACCTCCAGGACGGCCCGGGCCCCGCCGTCCCAGCCGACCGCGACCGCGGTGCGGCCGGCCGCCTCGGCGGCGGTCACGGCGCGGGCCAGGACGGGCGGCAGGGGCTGGGCGTGGTCGGCCAGCAGGGCCGCCCGCCCGGCCGTGACCGTACGGCCGTCCACGACGCCCTGCACGCCCCGGCCGGGCAGGTTGCGGAAGTCCCGGACCGGCGGCAGTGCGCCGAGGCGGTCGGCGGCGGTGGTGGCGATGGCCCGGGCGATCGGGTGCTCGGAGGCGTGCTCCAGGGCGCCGGCCAGGCGCAGCGCCTCGGCCTCGGTGACCTCCTCGGCGGTGTGCACGGCGAGCAGGGTCATCCGGCCGGTGGTGACGGTGCCGGTCTTGTCCAGGACGACGGTGTCGACCCTGCGGGTGGTCTCCAGTACCTCGGGGCCCTTGATCAGGATGCCGAGCTGGGCGCCGCGGCCGGTGCCGACCAGCAGGGCGGTCGGGGTGGCCAGGCCCAGGGCGCACGGGCAGGCGATGATCAGCACGGCCACCGCGGAGGTGAACGCCGCGGTGGGGCTGTCGGTGGCCAGCAGCCGGCCGACCAGGGTGGCAAGGGCGATCAGGATGACCACCGGGACGAAGACCGCGGAGATCCGGTCGGCCAGGCGCTGGGCGGCGGCCTTGCCGTTCTGGGCCTCCTCGACCAGCTTGGCCATCCGGGCCAGCCGGGTGTCCGCGCCGACCCTGGTGGCCTCGACCACCAGCCGGCCGCCCGCGTTGACGGTGGCGCCCGTCACGGTGTCCCCGACGGCGACCTCGACCGGGACGGACTCGCCGGTCAGCATCGAGGCGTCCACCGCGGAACTGCCCTCGACCACCGTGCCGTCGGTGGCGACCTTCTCGCCGGGGCGGACCACGAAGCGGGTGCCGACGGTCAGCCGGTCCACCGGTAGCCGGACCTCGCGCCCGCCCCGGAGCACGGTCACGTCCTGGGCGCCGAGGTCCAGCAGGGCGTGCAGGGCCGCGCCGGCCCGGCGCTTGGCGCGGGCCTCCAGGTGGCGGCCCAGCAGGATCAGCACGGTGACGGCGGCCGCGGTCTCCAGGTAGAGGCTGGCGGCGGGGTCGGTGTCGCCGACCGTGAGCGAGAACTCGTGGTGCATGCCGGGCAGGCCGGCGTGACCCAGGAAGAGGGACCAGCAGGACCAGCCGAAGGCGGCCAGGGTGCCGAGCGAGACCAGGGTGTCCATGGTCGCGGCGCCGTGCTTGAGGTTGGTCCAGGCGGCGCGGTGGAAGGGCAGGCCGCCGTAGAGGACGACCGGGCCGGTCAGGGCGAAGGCCAGCCACTGCCAGTCGGTGAACTGCAGGGCGGGGACCATCGAGAGCAGCACCACGGGGACGCCGAGCAGGGCGCTGATCAGCAGGCGCTCGCGCAGCGGGTCGGCGGCGGGGCGGCCGGCCGGGCCGGGGCGGCCGCCGTGCGCCGGGTGCTCGCCGTGCCCGGGGTGGTCGCCGAGCGCGGGGTCGGAGCCGGGCTCGGGGTCGGAGCCGGGCTCGGGAGCGGCGGGGGCCGGGGGCGGGGGGAGTTCGGCGGTGTAGCCGGTCCGCTCGACGGTCCCGATCAGCTCCTCGACCGTGACGCCGGGGCCGAAGTCGACCCGGGCCTTCTCGGTGGCGTAGTTGACCGTGGCCTCGACGCCGTCCATCCGGTTGAGCTTCTTCTCGATCCGGGCGGCGCACGAGGCGCAGGTCATCCCGCCGATCGACAGCTCGACCCGGTCCCGTGCCCCGACGCCGGGGGCGGAGGTGGTCATGCGGAGGGCTCCTAGGGAGTGGTGGCGGGGGCCCGGGCGGGCCCCCGCCGTACCGGGGTGGCTCAGACCGCGGGGCCGACCAGCTCGTAGCCGGCCTCGTCGATCGCGGTGCGGACCTGCTCCTCCGCCAGCGGGGCGGTGGAGGAGACCGTCACGGTACCGGCCTGGGCGTCGGCGGCGACCTCGGTGACACCGGCCAGCGCGGACAGCTCCTCGCTGATCGCCTTCTCGCAGTGGCCGCAGCTCATGCCGGACACGGTGTAGGTGATGGTGCTGGACATCGGGGCCTCCTGGAGGTCGGTGCTGGTGCTGGATCTCCTGCTTCTCCAGCTCTTCGAACACCATACCCCTCTGGGGTATTTCTCGGAGGGGCGGGCGACGGTCAGGCCGGTACGGAGGGCTGCTGTGCCGGGATCGGCGCGGTGGGCTCGCTGCGCACCAGCAGCCTCAGCCAGAGCAGCCCTCCCAAGGAGACCACGAGCAGTCCCGCCGTGTCGTACACGGTGTACAGGTGGACCTGCTCGCTCGACGGGTTCGGCATGTAGCCCAGGTCGAACAGGGCGCGCTGGAAGTCGCTCGTGGTGGTCCGGGCGACCAGCCAGACGGCGATGCCGCTCGTGCTGTCCCATAGCGCGTGCAGCAGTGAGACGCCCAGGTAGGTGAGCAGCAGCGGGGTGGTGAGGCGGAAGCGCCCGCCGCGCCGCTCCCGGAACAGCACCCCGCCGATGATCGCCGTCCACAGGATGTGGCCGACCGGGGCGAGCACCCCGCGCAGGATCTCCGTCTCCACCAGGTCGTCCAGCGACAGCCCCTGGATGCTCAGCACCGCGTTGAACGCGTACCCGGCGCTCTCGAACGCGGCGAACCCGGCGCCGACGGTCGCGCCCAGCACCAGCCCGTGGCGCAGCCCGCTGACCCGCAGCCGGCGGCTGACCAGCACCAGCGCGGCCAGCTTGACCGCCTCCTCGATCAGGCCGACTCCCGCGTACATCCACACCGAGGGGGAGAGCAGGTACGTCTCCAGGACCGAGGCGCCCAGGACGCCGATCACCCCGCCGATGCCGAAGCAGGTGAAGATCCGGTCCGGGCCGAGGTCGGCCGCGTAGCGCTCGTACGCCCAGATCACCACCGTGGCCGGGACGAGGAAGCTGCCCAGCAGCACGATGGTCGGGACCAGGTTGCTGTTGTCGGTGAAGAAGGTGACCAGGACGGTGCAGGCCCAGAGCAGCAGGCCGGTCAGGAAGAACTTGAGCCAGTGGTGCGGCCGGGTGGCCGTCCGGGCGGGGGGTGCAGTGATGCGCGGCGTGGGTCGGTATCCGGACACCGGGCAGGGCCTCCTCTGAGTAGCCGCTTCGGTCGAACTTTATGACAAATCGGGCAATAGGGACTTGTAGGGGTGGGGCGAGCGAGGTGGGCGGGGTAGGCGGGGCGAGCGAGGTGGGCGGGGCGGGCAGGGTGGGTGGGGTGGTTCGGGGTCGTGATCGTCCCTTATGTTCGGTATGTGTTCCCGATCCGCCGTGCCCAGTCGCCCTCGGCCCCCACCGCCGCCGGGCTGCCACCGGACCGGCGGCGCGGCGCCCTGAGGGTCGTCGACCTCCAGGACGTGCCGCTCCGGTGGCGGGCCGCCCCGGCGCTGCTCGCCGTCCTGCTGGTCGCACTCGCGGACCTCCTCTCCGGCAAGGACCGGTACCTCGCACCGCTGATGACCGTCGTCCCGGCCGTCGCCGCGCTCACCCTCAAGCCCGGCGAACTGCTCGCCGTCTGCGCGGTCGGGCTGGTCGCCGTCTTCGGACTCAGCCACTACGACCAGGTCGACAACATCAACGACGCCCGCTTCCTCTACGGTGCGATGGTCAGCTATCTGGTTCTGACGCTGTTCTCGGCCTGGGTCGCCAAGATCCGGATGCGGCGGGCGGCCGCCTTCGCGGCGGTCAGCTCCGTCGCCGAGGCCGCCCAGCGGGCCCTGCTGCGGCTGCCCGGGCCGGCCGTGGGGCCGCTGCGGCTCGCCGTGCGGTACGTGTCCGCGGCGGACGCCTCACGGATCGGCGGGGACCTCTACTCGGTGCTGGAGACGCCGCACGGCACCCGGGTCGCGGTCGGGGACGTCCGGGGCAAGGGGCTCGCGGCCGTCCAGACCGCGGCGGTGGTGCTCGGCGCGTTCCGCGAAGCCGCGTACGACGAAGCCGGACTACGGGGCGTCGCCTCGCGGATCGAGGCCAGCGTCGAGCGGCACGTGCCGGACGGGGAGTTCACCACGGCGCTGTTCGCCGAGTTCCGCCGGCCCGGCGAGATGGAACTGCTCCAGTACGGGCACGTCGCGCCGATCCGGGTGGACGGTGAAGGGCGGGCCCACGTACTGGACGCGCCCGACCCGTGGGTGCCGCTCGGCCTCGGGCGGCTCGCGACCGGCGAACCGGCCACCTGGGGGCAGCCGTTCGGGACGGAGGACGTCCTGGTGCTGTACACGGACGGGGTCATCGAGGCGCGGCACCGCAGGAGCGGGGAGTTCTATCCGTTGGCGGAGCGGGTCGGGCCGCTGGTGCGGGGAGCTGCGCGCTCGGCGGGGGAGTTGGAGGCGGCGGTGGGGCGGGTGTACGCGGATCTGCTGGCGCACACGGGTGGGGCGTTGCGGGATGACGCGTTGTTGTTGCTGATTACGCGGACGGACTGAGGGGGGCGCTGCGCGGGGCTTGGGTGTGGGGGTGGGCTTTCGGGAGGGTGGGTGACGCCGGGGGCGGTTCCGGGGGTGGGTGCTCCGGCGGCTGGGTGATTTTCCGACTGCCGACTCTGTGGGTGGGGTGTGCAGACCGTTGGCAGTCTGAAAATCACCCGTTACGCCGCTCTCCGCACCCACCCCCTCCACCGCCCCCTCCCGCAGCGCGTCCCTCTCGCCTTGGGCGGGTGGTGGGGGGTGGGGAGGGGGTGGTGGGGAGGTGGGTGGGGTGGTGGGGGTCAGGACTGGGTGGGGGTGGGGAGGGGGGTGGGGATGCCGGGGAAGGGGGTGTCGGGGGCGCCCCAGCGGTGGGCGCGGAGGGTGCAGTCGCGGAGGGCGGTGGCTGCGGTGGGGCGGTGGGGGGCGGGGAGGTCGGCGACCAGGTCGGCGTAGACGGTGGTGAGGCTGGTTTCCAGGTGGGCGGCGAGGTTGGTGGCGGTGGTGGGGTCGGTGACGGGGAAGGGGAGGCGGTAGCCGGCGGCGGCGGGGGTGGGGGTGGCGCCGAGGGTGGTGACGAGGCGTTGCCAGGCGTCGCGCTGGGACTGGTGGGCGGCGTAGGCGGTGCGGGCGTCGGTGCGTTGCTGGTCGTCGGGGAGGTGGGCGCCGACGACTCCGTAGCCGTAGACGGCGGCGTGTTCGGCGCTCAGGGCCTTCTGGAGGGCGGGGAGGGGCGTTCCGGGGGTGGTTGTCCCGGGGGTGGGGCTCGGGGTGGGTTGTTCGACGGGGGCGCCCAGGGCTGTGGCGTGCAGGGTGTTGGCGGCGGACACCGAGGCGAGCAGGCGGGCGAGGGGCGGGCGGGCGGCGGAGAGGTCGGCGAGGTGGGACTGGGCGGTTCGGTGCTCCAGGGCGGCCAGGGTGGCCGGGGTGGTGGTGCTGCTGGGGGTGGGGGTGGGCGGGGGTGTGGAGGTGGTCGGCAGGCCTTGGGCGAGGGCGGCGCGGTGTTGGACGGTCTCGGCGCGGAGGGTCTGCAGCAGGGGGGTGCGGTCGCCGGGGGTGGTGAGAAGGGTGTCGTAGGCGGCCAGCAGGGTGTCGGTGGCGGCGACGGCGCGGAGGCGGACGGGGTGGTCGGTGTCCGGGCCGGAGGCCTTGGGGTCGGGGGGTGTGGCTCCGTCGGTGCCGGTGGTGCAGGCGGCGGTCAGGGTGATCAGTCCGAGGGCCAGGAAGGTCCGTCGGCTGGGCGGCTGCATCGGGGTCACTCCGGAGCGGGTACGGGAGGGCGGCCTCCCCTGCCTGCCCTCGTTGGGCTGAATCTTCGCAGAACCCCCACGATTGCGGGTGGTGTCGGGGGGTTCGGTGCGGTGGGCGGGGTGGTGTGAGCTTGCTCGCAGTGGGTGGCGTGCGACCGGTCGGCGGAGGTCCGGAATCGGTGGTTCGCGGCTTCACCGGCTAGGCTTTGGGCCGAGCTGCCGTGACCCGGTGCGCGTCCCGCGGGGCGCGGAGGGCACGGGGCGACCTCTGACAACAGCAGACGCGGCCGAGGAGTCCACCCGGATGAGCACCACCCACACCGACCGGCTGCGCGCGTTGCTGGAGCCGCTGGCCGTCCAGGCCGGACTGGACCTGGAGGACGTCAAGGTCACCAAGGCGGGCAGCCGTCGGCAGGTGCAGATCGACGTCGACACCGACGGCGGCGTGGACATGGACGCGATCGCCGAGTTCAGCCGGGTGGTCGGCGAGGCCCTGGACGCCTCGGACGTCATGGGGGACGAGCCCTACCTGTTGGAGGTCGGTTCGCCGGGCGCGGAGCGCCCGCTCGAACTGCCCCGGCACTGGCAGCGTGCGGAGGGGCGGCTCGCCAAGGTCCACCTGGTCGACGGCGGGGAACTGGTCGCCCGGGTGCTGGAGGCGGACGAGGACGGCGCGCTGGTGGAGGTGCAGCCGGTGAAGGGGCGCGGCCGTCCGAAGGAGCGCCGGCTGGAGTACGTCGAGGTGGCGCGGGCCCGGGTCCAGGTCGAGTTCAACCGCAAGGACGACGAGCAGCTCCTGGACGAGGCCGCCGACTTCGACGAGGGGGACGACGGCGCCGAGTGATCCGGCCGCCGTACGACCATCATGAACGTGACGAAAGACGAGGAGGCGTAGCCGTGGACATCGACATGAGTGCCCTGCGCACGCTGGTCAACGAGAAGAACATCCCCTTCGACCTGCTGGTCGAGTCCATCGAGTCAGCCCTCCTCACCGCGTACCACCGCACCGAGGGCTCGCGCCGTCGCGCCCGGGTGAACCTGGACCGCAAGAGCGGCCACGTCACCGTGTGGGCCATGGAGGACCCGGCGGAGCTGGACGAGGGCGTCGAGCCGAAGGAGTTCGACGACACCCCGAACGGCTTCGGCCGGATCGCGTCCAGCATCGGCATCCAGGTGATGATGCAGCGCCTGCGCGACGCCGCCGACGACCAGACCTTCGGTGAGTACGCGGGCAAGGAGGGCGACATCGTCACCGGTGTCGTCCAGCAGGGCAACGACCCGAAGAGCGTGCTGGTCGACATCGGCAAGCTGGAGGCCATCCTGCCGCCGCAGGAGCAGGTCCCGGGCGAGGACTACCGGCACGGCACCCGGCTCAAGTGCTACGTCGTCGCGGTGCGCCGCGGTGTCCGCGGGCCGTCGGTGACGCTGTCGCGCACCCACCCCAGCCTGGTGAAGAAGCTGTTCGCGCTGGAGGTCCCGGAGATCGCGGACGGCAGCGTGGAGATCGCGGCGATCGCCCGTGAGGCCGGCCACCGCACCAAGATCGCGGTCTGGTCGCGCCGGGCCGGGCTGAACGCCAAGGGCGCCTGCATCGGTCCGATGGGCTCCCGGGTGCGCGCCGTGATGGGCGAGCTGCACGGCGAGAAGATCGACATCGTCGACTGGTCCGAGGACCCGCGCGAGATGGTCGCCTCCGCGCTGTCCCCCGCACGGGTGACCAGTGTGGAGATCGTGGACCTCGCCCAGCGCTCCGCCCGGGTGGTCGTGCCGGACTACCAGCTGTCCCTGGCGATCGGCAAGGAGGGGCAGAACGCCCGTCTGGCCGCCCGTCTCACGGGCTGGCGGATCGACATCCGGCCGGACACCGAGGGCCAGGCCGAGGAATCGGCGGACCGGTAGTCAGCGTTGTCCCCGGCGTCCCCGCCGGTCCTCCGGGATCTATGGGGCGGCGCCATGTCGCTTCGGAGGGGTAGACTTGCCTTCGTCTGGCCGGACGCACGTCCGAGCACGCCCGGAACGCACCTGCGTGGGCTGCCGCAAGCGAGCGGCCAAGCACCAGCTGTTGCGTGTCACGGCGGTCGAGGGCGTCTGCGTCCCTGACCCCCGTGGCGCACTGCCGGGCCGGGGCGCTCACCTGCACCTCGATCCGGCCTGCCTCGACCTCGCGGTCCGCCGTCGGGCGTTCCCCCGGGCCTTCCGCCTCCAGGGAACGCTCGACACGGAGCGGCTCCGCGGGTTCATCGAGGAGCGGGCGGGCGGCGCCTCCTGAGGCGGGCCGCCCCCCGTGACGACCGCCGCTCATCGCGGCGGAGAACCACCGCAACAAGCACAGCGCTCGGGCAGCCGCGCGCTGTGCCACCAGTCAGGTACCTCGCGATGTGGAAGTAGGTCGAGATTGCGATGAGCACTCGATGAGTACGCGATGAGTACGCGATGGGTACGCCCATGAAGTAGCGACAGTCCGGCGGACGAGACCCCCGGACTCATAGACAGGAGTGAAGTGGCTAAGGTCCGGGTTTATGAACTCGCCAAGGAGCTTGGCTTGGAGAGCAAGGCCGTCATGGCCAAGCTCACCGAGCTCGGTGAGTTCGTCCGTTCGGCGTCCTCGACGATCGAGGCGCCGGTCGTGCGCAAGCTGACTGACGCGCTTGGTGTGGCCCCCACTGGTGGTGGCGCTGCCAAGCCTGGCCCGCGGAAGCCCGCGGCGCCCCAGCCCGCGGCAGGTGCCGCGGGTGCACCCAAGCCGGGTGCCCCGACCCCGGGTCCGCGGCCTGCCGCGACCCCTGGTCCCCGTCCGACCCCGGCCGCTGCGGCTCCCGCCGCGCCGGCCGCCCCCGCGGCTCCGGCCGCCCCGGCCGCCTCGCGTCCGGGTGCGCCGACTCCGGGCCCGCGCCCGGCCGCGCGTCCCGCCGCTCCGGCGGCCCCGGCCGCGCCCGCGGCCGAGTTCTCCTCGCCGGCTCCGGCCGGTGCCGACGCCCCGCGTCCGGCCACCCAGGCCCCGCGGCCGAGCGGCCAGGGCCAGGCCTCCGGCGGTGCCCGTCCGGGCCCGCGTCCGGCCGGCCCGCGTCCGGGCAACAACCCGTTCACCTCGGGCAGCGCGACCGGCATGGCGCGCCCCGGCGACCGCCGTCCGGGCGCGCCGGGTGCCCGTCCGGGTGCTCCGGGTGCGCAGGGCGGCGACCGTCCGCGTCCCGGTGGCGACCGTCCGCGTCCCGCCGGTGCTCCCGGTGCCGACCGTGGCGCCCCGCGTCCCGGTGGCGACCGTCCGCGTCCCGCCGGTGCTCCCGGTGCCGACCGTGGCGCCCCGCGTCCCGGTGGCGACCGTCCGCGTCCCGCCGGTGCCCCAGGTGCCGGTGCGCCGCGTCCCGGTGGCGCTCCGCGCCCCGACGGCATGCCGCGTCCGGCCGGTCCGCGCCCCGGCGCCCCGTCCCCGTCCGGCATGCCGCGTCCGAACCCGGGCATGATGCCGCAGCGTCCGGCTCCGGGCCCGCGTCCGGGCCCCGGCGGCCGTGGCCCCGGTGGCCCCGGCGGCCGTCCGGGTGGTCCGGGTGGCGCCGGTGGCGCCCGTCCGGGCTTCCAGGGTCGTCCGGCCGGTCCGGGCTCGCGTCCGGCCGGTGGCGGCGGCTTCGGCGGTCCGCGTCCGGGTGGCGGCGCCCCTGGTGGCGGCGGCGGCTTCGGCCCCCGTCCCGGCGGCTTCGGCGGTCGTCCCGGTGGCCCGGGTGCCCGTGGTGGCACGCAGGGTGCCTTCGGTCGTGGCCCGGGCGGTCGCCCGGCTCGCGGTCGCAAGTCGAAGCGGGCGAAGCGCCAGGAGTACGAGGCCATGCAGGCCCCGTCCGTCGGCGGTGTGATGCTGCCTCGCGGCAACGGCCAGACCGTTCGCCTGTCGAGCGGCGCCTCGCTGATGGACTTCGCGGAGAAGATCAACGCCAACCCGGCCGCGCTCGTCTCCGTCATGTTCAACCTCGGTGAGATGGTCACCGCGACCCAGTCGGTCTCCGACGCGACCCTCGAGCTGCTGGCCGGCGAGATGGGCTTCCAGCTGGAGATCGTCAGCCGGGACGACGAGGACCGCGAGCTGCTGGAGTCGTTCGACATCGACTTCGGTGCGAACGAGGGCGACGAGGACCAGCTGGCCCCGCGCCCGCCGGTCGTCACCGTCATGGGTCACGTCGACCACGGTAAGACCCGACTGCTGGACGCGATCCGCAAGTCCAACGTGGTGGCCGGCGAGGCCGGTGGCATCACCCAGCACATCGGTGCCTACCAGGTGGCGACGATCGTGAACGGCGAAGAGCGCCCGATCACCTTCCTCGACACCCCGGGTCACGAGGCGTTCTCCGCCATGCGTGCCCGTGGTGCCAAGTCCACCGACATCGCGATCCTGGTGGTCGCGGCCAACGACGGTGTCATGCCGCAGACGGTCGAGGCGCTCAACCACGCCAAGGCCGCCGGTGTGCCGATCGTGGTCGCGGTCAACAAGATCGACGTCGAGGGCGCCGACCCGACCAAGGTCCGCGGCCAGCTGACCGAGTTCGGTCTGGTGGCGGAGGAGTACGGCGGCGACACCATGTTCGTCGACATCTCCGCGCGCCAGGGTCTGAACATCGACCAGCTGCTGGAGGCCGTGGTCCTGACCGCGGACGCCTCGCTCGACCTGCGGGCCAACCCGGAGCAGGACGCGCAGGGTATTGCGATCGAAGCCCACCTGGACAAGGGCCGCGGCGCCATGGCGACCGTCCTGGTCCAGCGCGGTACCCTCCGCGTCGGTGACTCGATCGTCGTGGGCGACGCCTACGGCCGCGTCCGCGCCATGCTGGACGAGAACGGCAACAACCTCGCCGAGGCCGGCCCGTCCCGCCCGGTGCTGCTGCTCGGTCTGACCTCGGTGCCCCGCGCCGGCGACAGCTTCATCGTCGTCGACGAGGACCGCACCGCCCGCCAGATCGCCGAGAAGCGCTCGGCCCGCGACCGCAACGCCGCCTTCGCGCAGCGTCGGGTCCGGGTGTCCCTGGAGGACCTGGACAAGGCCATCGCCGCCGGCTCCATCGAGCAGCTCAACCTCATCATCAAGGGTGACGTCTCCGGTTCGGTCGAGGCCCTCGAGGACGCCCTCGTCAAGCTGGACGTGGGCGAGGAGGTCGAGCTCCGGGTGCTGCACCGCGGCGTCGGTGCGATCACCGAGTCCGACGTCGACCTGGCGATGGGCTCGGACGCCATCATCATCGGCTTCAACGTGCGCGCCGAAGGCCGTGCGCGCACCGCGGCCGACAAGGAAGGCGTGGACGTCCGGTACTACTCGGTCATCTACCAGGCGATCGAGGAGATCGAGAACGCCCTCAAGGGCAAGCTCAAGCCGGAGTACGAGGAGGTGCGCCTCGGCGCCGCGGAGATCCGCGAGGTCTTCCGCTCCTCCAAGTTCGGCAACATCGCCGGTGTCCTGGTCCGCGACGGCATCATCCGCCGCAACACCAAGGCCCGCCTGCTGCGCGACGGCAAGGTCGTGGCGGAGAGCCTCACCATCGAGGGTCTGCGCCGCTTCAAGGACGACGCGACCGAGGTCCGCGAGGGCTTCGAGGCCGGTGTCACCCTGGGGTCGTTCAACGACATCAAGGTCGACGACATCATCGAGACCTACGAGATGCGCGAGAAGCCGCGCGGCTAGTCGGTGTCAACCGGGGTCGGTCGACGGGTGGTATTTCCGTCGACCGGCCCCGGTCTCGCTGTGTAGGGTCCTGGGGTGTCGGCCGGTTCCGCGCCGACATCCCGAGGCCTTCCAGGTCGGCGAGACCTGTCATACATGTTCGTGGGAACACTCACCTTCGACCTGCTGCTGGGCGACGTCCACTCGCTCAAGGAGAAGCGTTCGATCGTGCGGCCGATCGTGGCCGAACTGCAGCGCAAGTACAGCGTGTGCGCTGCCGAGACCGGGAACCAGGACCTGCACCGCCGGGCCGAGATCGGCCTCGCGGTGGTCGCCGGCGAAGCCGGGTACGTCACCGAGGTCCTGGACAGCTGTGAGCGGTTGGTCGCCGGCCGCCCCGAGGTGCAGCTCCTCTCCGCGAGGAGGCGCTACCACAACGACGACGACGAATGAGGACCGTGGAGCCGGTCGGCGGAAGTCGCCGTTCTCACACGGATCAGGACCGAGAGCGCCCGCAAGGCCGGGCGCGGGCCGGTACTTTGGGGCGTGGGCCCCGACGGGTGCGCAGTTCTCCCGGGTACCGGGCCCATTGCACGAGGAGGCAACGTGACCGACACCGCTAGGGCGCGCAAGCTCGCCGACCGCATCCAGGTGGTCGTCGCCCAGACCCTGGAGCGGCGGGTCAAGGACCCGCGACTGGGGTTCGTGACCATCACCGACACCCGGGTGACCGGCGACCTGCGCGAGGCCACCGTCTTCTACACCGTCTTCGGTGACGACGCCGACCGCGAGGCCACCGCGGCCGCGCTGGAGAGCGCCAAGGGCGTGATCCGCTCCGAGGTCGGCAAGATCGGGGTGCGCTTCACCCCGACGCTGACCTTCGTCGCGGACGCGCTGCCGGAGAACGCCCGGAACATCGACGACCTGCTCGACCGGGCCAAGGCCATCGACGCGGCGGTGCGCACCACCGCCGCGGGCGCGACCTACGCCGGCGACGCGGACCCGTACAAGGTCCCGGCGGCCGAGCGTGACGACGAGGACGAGTAGACATGGCGGGTGAGCCGGCGCAGGCCGCCTCGCGAGCCGGATCGACCACGGGGGCGTCCTCCACCAGCACGGTGGAGGGTGCCCTCGCGGCGCTCCCCGGCCCGCGTGCCGAGGAGAGCGGCTTCGAGCTGGTCTGGCAGCAGGTGGTGGCGGAGATCGGGCGGGCCCGCTCGATCGACCTGATCTGCCACATCTGCCCGGACGGCGACGCGCTGGGCTCCTCGCTGGCGGCGGCCCTGGCGCTGCGCGCGCTCGGCAAGCGGGTGCGGGTCTCCTTCGGCGACGACCCGCAGGTCGTGCCCGAGTCGCTGGCCTTCCTGCCCGGCCAGGAGCTGATCGTGCCGGCCTCCGAGGTGCCGGACGTGCCCGAGCTGGTGCTCTGCTTCGACGTCGCCGCGCAGAGCCGGCTGGGGCTGCTGCACGACAAGGCCTTCGCCGCGCCCGTCCTGGTGGTGTTCGACCACCACGCCTCCAACCCGGGCTTCGGCACCCACCAGCTGATCGACCCGACCGCGCCGGCCACCGCCGTCCTGGTGGACGAACTGCTGCGCCGGCTCGGCGTCGAGCTCGACCAGGAGCTGGCCACCTGCCTGTACACCGGGGTCGCCACCGACACCGGCTCCTTCAAGTACCGGGCGACCACGCCCGCGACCCACGAACTCGCCGGGCGGCTGCTGGCCACCGGCATCCGGCACGACCTGATCTCCCGGCAGCTGTGGGACACCTCCTCCTTCGGCTACCTCAAGGTGCTCGCGGCCGCCCTGGACCGGGCCGTCTACGAGCCGGAGGCGGCCGACGGGCTGGGCCTGGTGTGGACCTGGGTGCCGTACCAGGACCTGGCGCTGTTCAGCGTCACCGTCGAGGAGATCGAGGGGCTGATCGACATCCTGCGGCGGCCGGCCGAGGCCGAGGTGGCGCTGGTGCTCAAGCAGGACCCGGACGGTACGCTGCGTGGCTCCTCCCGCTCCAAGGGCGCGGTGGACGTCGCCGCGGCCTGTGGTGAACTGGGCGGGGGCGGGCACGTCTTCGCGGCCGGGTTCGCCGCCCGGGAGGACGTCGCCGCGGTGGTCGAGCGGTTCCGGGGCGCGCTGCGGCCGCTCCACTGACCTTCCCGTAGAGCAACTCCCGCACGTACCGGAGAAAGAACCCGATGAAGCGCAAAGGCACCGGCCCGGACGGCCTGGTGATCGTCGACAAGCCCGAGGGCATCACCTCCCACGGGGTCGTCGCCAAGCTGCGGTGGCTGGCCGGGACCAGGAAGGTCGGGCACGCCGGCACGCTGGACCCGATGGCCACCGGCGTGCTGGTGATCGGCGTCGAGCGGGCCACCCGGCTGCTCGGCCACCTGATGCTGACCGCCAAGACCTACGAGGCGACCGTCCGGCTCGGCCAGACCACCGTGACCGACGACCGCGAGGGCGAGGTCACCGCCTCGGCCCCGGCGGACGGCGTCACCCGGGAGGCGATCGACGCCGGGATCGCGGCGCTCACCGGCGAGATCATGCAGGTGCCGTCCAAGGTCAGCGCGATCAAGATCGACGGCAAGCGGTCGTACGCGCGGGTGCGCGAGGGCGAGGACTTCGAGCTCGCCGCCCGGCCCACCACCATCCACTCCTTCACCGTGCACGCGCAGCGCGCGGCGGTCGCCGAGGACGGCACGCCGGTGATCGACCTGGACGTGACCGTGGAGTGCTCCTCCGGCACCTACATCCGGGCGCTGGCCCGCGACCTGGGCGCCGGGCTCGGCGTCGGCGGGCACCTGACGGCGCTGCGCCGCACCAAGGTCGGGCCGTACGGGGTGGAGTCGGCGCGCACCCTGGAGCAGCTGGAGGAGTCGGTCACCGGCGACTCCGCCAGCGGGCTGGAGGTGCTGCCGATCGGGGCGGCCGCGGCGGCCGCGTTCCCGCGCTGGGACCTGGACGAGGCCTCCGCGGAGAAGCTGTCGCACGGCTCCCGGCTCAAGGCGCCCGGGCTGGGCGTGGACGGGCCGATCGCGGTGTTCGGGCCGGACGGGCGCTTCCTCGCGCTGGTCGAGGAGCAGGGCGGCCAGGCGAAGCCGGTCGCGGTGTTCGTCGGCTGAGCCGGCCCGTCCGTCGGACCGCAGACCCCCGTCGGGAGCCCTCCCGGCGGGGGTTCCGCGTCCGGTCCCGGGTTCCCCCGGCGGGGTCCTTCACCCGAACGGTGGGCTTCACCCGCACGGGGGAGCGCGCGAGGTGAACCGCCGTGGTGAACGGCGCGGGCGCGGTCGGGGCGCCCCTGCGGGGGGCAGGCTCCCGGCGGCGAGCGGGCGACGGGCCCGCTCGACGGGTGAGGGGGCTCCATGCCGGGGTTTGCGGAGGGCGATCCGGGGCGGTACCTGCTGCGGATCCGCGACCTCAACGGGCGGCTGCACGGCTTAGGGTTCGCCGCCGACCCGCAGGGCTGGGTGCTCACCGCGCACGAGGCCGTGGCCGGCCTGGACCGGCTGGTGCTGCACACCCCCGGCGGACAGACCAGGGTGCTCGGCGCCGACGCGGTGCTGCCGCTGCCCGAGCACGGGCTCGCGCTGCTGCGCACCGACGCGGTCGGCGGGCTGCCCGTCCCGCCGCTGCCGGTGGCCGCGGTGGGCGCCGGGCA
This sequence comes from Kitasatospora sp. NPDC059160, assembly GCF_042755465.1. Taxonomy (NCBI): domain Bacteria; kingdom Bacillati; phylum Actinomycetota; class Actinomycetes; order Kitasatosporales; family Streptomycetaceae; genus Kitasatospora; species Kitasatospora sp. NPDC059160. The sequence goes on from NZ_JBHZCN010000093.1 coordinate 22,320, forward strand.
CGAGGTGCTGCTGCCCGCCCTGACCGGCGAGGACGGCCGGGCGGTGGTGCTGCGCTGCGGACTGCTGGGCGTCGGCGGCGCCGCGTACGGTGGCCACCTGCTGGCCGGGGTGCCGGTGCTGGACGTGCCCGCGGTGGCCGGGGTCGTGGTGCCGGCCGGCTCACCGGTGCTGGACGCCCGCAGCGGCGCGGTGGTGGCACTGGCCGCGCCGGCCCTGCGCGGACCGCAGTACGGGGGAGCGCCGTACGGCGGGGCGGCCGGTTCCGGGCCGTACGGCGGGGCGCTGTGGGCGGTGCCCGCGGGGGGCGGCGCGGTGGTCGCGCCGGCGCTGGCCGAACTGCTGGAGCGCAACGCGGCGACGGTGCCAGGGTACGGCCCGGCGCTGAACCTGGCCGGGGTGCTGCGGCTGACCGCCGCCCAGCTGGCCGCCGCCGGGGCCGGGCCCGGCCGGGTGGCCGGGCTGGCCGCCGACCGGGTGGACCGGCCGGACGGCCTGGCCGGGGACGAGCCGGAGGCGACCGTCACCGCCCTGGTCGGCGCCCCCGGCAGCGGCCGCTCCACCGAACTGGCCGCCCTGGCCGCCCGCCGCTGCGACGGCGCCCGGCCGCTGCCCACCCTCTGGCTGCGCGGCGCCGACCTGCGCGCCGAGGACCGCTCGCTCGCCGAGGCGGTGGAACGGGCGCTGGCCGCCGCCGCGGCCGAGCTCGGCACCCCGGCGCCCGCGCCGGAGCCGGTGGCGGCGCTGTGCGCGGCGGCCGGACGCCCGCTGCTGGTCGTCCTGGACGGCCCCGAGGAGGCCCCGGCCGAACCGGACCCGCGCTGGCTGCGCGGCGCCGGGCAGTGGCTCACCGGCTGCGGCGCACGACTGCTCACCGCCTGCGGCGAGGAGCTCTGGGAACGGCTGGCGGCCGAGCCCTGGGGCAGCGGCGCCGCCGGCGTCCCCCGCCCGGCGGAACCGGGCCCGGACGGCGACCTGGCCAGCGCCCCCACCGTCCGGATGGACGGCGGCGGGCCCGGCACCCCGACCCTGGCCGGGCACCGGCTGGGCCCGCTGCCCGCCGAGGCGGCCGAGCGGGTGCGCCGCCGCTACGGGCTGCCGCCCGGCCGCCCGGCCGCCGCCGAGGACGCCCGGCACCCGCTGGCCGTCCGGCTGGCCGGCGAGCTGTGGGCGCAGGGCCTGCACGACGGGCCCGCGCTGCGCAGCGAGCTGTTCGGCGCCCACCTGGACCTGCACTGCCTGCGGGTGGCCCAGCGGCTGGCCGAGGACGGCCGCCCACGCCGCCCGGGCGCCCACCGCCGGGGCGCCGCCCGGCCCGCCGGCCCGCGCCGGGGCCGGGTGCGCCGGCTGGCGGCGGCGGTGGCCGGGCGGGTGCACGAGGCGGCCCGGCGGATGCTCGGGGAGGAGCCGGGCGCGCTCGGTCGGGAGGCCTTCCAGGAGCTGTTCCCGGTCGACGGCGGCTGGGCCACGGCGGTGCTCGCCGAGGGGCTGTTCGTCCCCGCCGGGCCCGGCTTCCGCTTCGCCCACGGGGAGTTCGCCGACTGGCTGCAGGGCCGGCACCTGGACCTGGACGCGGCGCTGCGGATGCTGCTCGGCGAGGCCGAGGACACCCCGCCCGGGCCGGAGGGGCCCGGGCCGGGCGTTCCCCGCCACCGGATCGGCCCGGTGACCGCCGCGCTGCGCCGGGTCGCCGAGACCTGGGGCGCGACCGCCCTGGACCCGTGGCTGCACCGGATCTGGCGCGCGCTGGACCTGCGCCCGCCCGGCAGCGAACCCGCCTGGTGGGCGGCCCGGTTGCTCACTGCCGGACTCGCCGCCAGCCCCGACCCGACCGAACACCTCGCGCTGCTCGACCAGTTGGCCCGCCGGACGGCCGAACGGGCGGCCACCGCGGGCGGCTGGCAGGCGGTCGACGGGCTGAACCGCTTCGACCCCGCGTTCTGGACCGGTCTCGGCCTGCCCGTCGAGGCCGAACTCGCCCTGCTGCGCCGCCTGGTGGCCGCCGACGGCCCCGGGCAGCAGTTCCTCGCGGCTGCGGCCGACCGGCTGCGCGCCGACCCGGTCGCGGTGTTCCCGCTGCTCTGCGCCTGGTTCGACGACCCGGCCGGTCTGCCGGGCCGCCCGGGCCGTACGGTGGCGGACCTCGCCCACGACCTGCTGCACGCCCACCGCCGGTCCGCCCTGGACGAGTTGGCGGACGCGCTGGCCGACGCCGCGCACCCGCGGGCGGACGCGCTGCTCACCGTGCTCGCCGCCGAGGAGCCGTCCGCGCTCTGCCGCGCGGTGGACCGCTGGAGCCACGACCGCCGGCCCGAACGGCACGTCGCTGCCGCCGTCCACGCGCTGCGGACCGCCCCGTACGCGAGCGGGGCCGGCACCGAACTGCTGCGCTTCGCCGCGCTGACCCTGCTCGCCCGCGAGGACGAACCGGCCCTGCACGGCGCCGCGCTGGCCCTGCTGGTCGCCGACCCGGTGACCAGGGCCGGGCACCTGGACGCCGCACTCGCCCTGCACCGCGCGGGCGGCGACGCCTTCCTGACCCCGCGCGCCCTCGCCCCGGCCCTGGAGAGCGACCCGGAGCCCGTGCTGGCCGCACTCGCCGACGCCCTGGCGGCGCCCGGCGCGGCCCCCGCCGAGACCCTGCGGGTGCTGGCCGACGCCCGCGCCCCGGTGGCCGCCCGGCGCAGCGCCGACCTGGCCGCCCGGCTGCTGCGCCGCCACCCGGCGCTGGCCGGGCCGGTCGCCGTCGACTACCTCGGCCGTCGGCTGGGGCGGGCCGCGATCGACGGGCCGGCCGCCCGGCTGGAGCTGCGGGTGCTGCTCGGCGGCGTCCTGGCCGCCCCCGCGGCGGCGGTCCGCACGCCCTTCGCCGAGGCGCTGTCCGTCCCGGTGGCCGACCCGGCGGCGGACGCGCTGCGCTGCGAGCTGCTGGACACCCTGCTCGCCACCGAGGCCGACCGGGCGGTGCTCACCGTGGCCGTGGAGCGCCTCGCCGAGCACTGCGCGGCCGAGAACCCGGCCCGGGCGCGCGCCGTGCTGGCCCGGGCGGTGCCGGGGCTGGCGGGCGCGGACGAGCTGCTGGTGCGGTGCGCGGGGCGGTCGGCGGCGTTCGCCCGGCTGCTCGCCCGGTGGCCGTCCGACGCCGCCCCGACCGCCCCGGACGGGCCCCGGCTGGCCCGGATGCGGGCCCTGGTGGCGGCCGGCCGGGACGCCCAGTACGCCGCCGCCGAGGCGGAGCGGACCGCGGCCGTGCGGGCCGTCCGTGCGCCGGTGCGCCCAACCCCCCTTCCGGTGCCTGAGCCGGGGCAGGCGCATGGCACGCTATAGGGGTTCGGTTGTGAGCGTTTGAGCGTGCCGAGGGCACGCACCGTACGGAACAAGGAGCAGTCGGGTGCAGCGCTGGCGTGGCCTGGAGGAGATCCCCGGTGACTGGGGACGCAGCGTCGTCACCATCGGCTCGTTCGACGGGGTGCACCGCGGGCATCAGCTGATCATCGGGCGGGCCGTCGAGCGGGCCCGTGAACTGGGCCTGCCCTCGGTCGTGGTGACCTTCGACCCGCACCCGCGCGAGGTGATCCGCCCGGGCAGCCACCCGCCGCTGCTCGCGCCGCACCCGCGCCGGGCCGAGCTGATCGCCGAACTCGGCGTGGACGCGGTGCTGGTGCTGCCGTTCACCACCGAGTTCTCCCAGGAGTCCCCGGAGACCTTCGTCCGGCAGGTGCTGGTGGACGCGCTGCACGCCCGGGTGGTGATCGAGGGCCCCAACTTCCGCTTCGGGCACCGGGCCGCGGGGAACGTCGCGCTGCTCGCCGAGCTGGGCGGGGCGGACGACTTCCAGGTCGAGGTGGTGGACCTCCAGGTGTGCGGCACCGCCGGGGACGGCGAGCCGTTCTCCTCCAGCCTGACCCGCCGCCTGGTCGAGACCGGGGACATGGCCGGCGCGGGCGAGGTGCTCGGCCGCCCGCACCGGGTCGAGGGCGTGGTGGTGCGCGGCGCGCAGCGCGGCCGCGAGCTCGGCTACCCGACCGCCAACGTGGAGACCGTGCCGCACAGCGCCGTCCCGGCCGACGGCGTGTACGCGGGCTGGCTGACCGCCGCGGGCGAGCGGATGCCGGCGGCGATCTCGGTCGGCACCAACCCGACCTTCGACGGCACCGCCCGTACCGTCGAGGCGTACGCCATCGACCGGGTCGGGCTGGACCTGTACGGGCTGCACGTGGCCGTGGACTTCCTGGCCTACCTGCGCGGGATGGAGAAGTTCGACTCCATCGAGGCGCTGCTGGACCGGATGGCCGACGACGTCAAGCGCGCCCGGGAGCTGACCGAGGCCTGAGCCCGGTCCGGCCGCCGCTGCCGGGGAACGCCGAAGGGCCCGCCGACTCCTCCGGGTCGGCGGGCCCTTCCGTACGTCACTGCGGGGGCGCCTGCGGCGGGTAGCCGTAGCCGGGGCCCGGCTGCGGGGCACCGGGCTGCTGCGGCCACGGGGCTCCGGGGGCGGGCTGCTGCGGGTAGCCGTACCCGGGCGGGGGCGGCGGGGCCTGGCCGGGCTGCGGCGCCCACGGCGCCCCCGGGGCGGGCTGGCCCGGGTAGCCCTGCTGCTGGGGATCGGCGTACGGCTGGGGCAGGCCCGGCTGCGGGTAGCCCGCCTGCGCCTGCTGCTGCCAGCCGGCTTGCTGGGCGGCCGCCTGCTGGGCCCGGGCGATGTCCTCGCCGACCAGGGTGGCCAGCTCGAAGTAGGCCTCGCGGACCTTGGGCCGCATCATGTCGAGGTTGACCTCGGCGCCGGCCGCCAGGCTCTCGTCGAAGGGCACCACGATGACGCCGCGGCAGCGGGTCTGGAAGTGCGCGACGATGTCCTCGACCTTGATCATCTTGCTGGTCTCGCGCACCCCGGAGACCACCGTGATGCTGCGCTGCACGAGGTCCGCGTAGCCGTGCGCGGAGAGCCAGTCCAGCGTGGTGGAGGCGCTGGAGGCGCCGTCCACGCTCGGGGTGGAGACGATGATCAGCTGGTCGGCGAGGTCCAGCACCCCGCGCATCGCGCTGTACAGCAGGCCGGTGCCGGAGTCGGTCAGGATGATCGGGTACTGGCGGCCCAGCACCTCGATGACCTGGCGGTAGTCCGAGTCGTTGAAGGTCGTCGACACGGCCGGGTCGACGTCGTTCGCCAGGATCTCCAGGCCCGAGTTGAGGTCCTGCGAGGTGAACTGACGGATGTCCATGTAGCTGCGCAGGTGCGGGATGGCCGTGACCAGGTCGCGGATGGTCGCGCCGGTCTGGCGCTTGACCCGGCGGCCCAGGGTGCCGGCGTCCGGGTTGGCGTCGATCGCGATCACCTTGTCCTGGCGCTCGCTGGCCAGCGTGGCGCCGAGCGCGGTGGTGGTCGTGGTCTTGCCGACGCCGCCCTTGAGGCTGATCACGGCGATCCGGTAGCAGCTCAGCACCGGGGTGCGGATGATCTCCAGCTTGCGGGCCTTCTCGGCCGCCGCGGCCTTGCCACCGAACTGGAACCGCGGCTGCTGGCGCTGCTGCTTGGGCTGGCTGCGCAGCAGCCGGTCCGAGGACAGCTCGACGGCGGCGGTGTAGCCCAGCGGCGCGCCGTGGGCGGTCTGCTGCGGGGCGGCGGCCTGCTGGAACGCGGCGGGCGGCGGCGTGGCCGCGCCGCCCTGCGGCGGCCAGGGCTGGGCGGGGGCGGGCGGCTGCGGCTGGCCGGGCTGCCCGGGCTGCCCGGGGTAGGGGTGGCCGGGCTGGGGTTGGGGCTGGGTGGCGGGCGGCTGCTGGTAGGCGCCGGGCTGCGGCCAGCCGCCCTGGCGCGGATCCACCGGGGCGGGCGGCGCGGGCTGCGGCTGGACCGGCTGCGGCTGTGCGTGCTGCGGCGGTGCGAGCTGCTCAGGGTAGGGCTGGCCGAGGTGGGGCTGGGGCTGGGCGGCGGCCGACTGCTGGGCGGCCCAGCCGGCCTGCGGGTCCCAGCCCATCTGCGGGTCCGGCGGAGCCGCCGGAGCCGTCGGGCCCTGGGGCGGTCCGGGCTGGGCCGGCGGCTGCTGGGCGAACTGCTGAGGGGGTACCGGCGGCACCGGCGGACCGGGCTGGGCGGGCGGGGCGGGCGGTCCGGCCTGCGGCACCGGCACGGCCGCCGGGTACGGCTGCGGCGCGCTCGGCTGGGCCGGCGCCTCCGCCGCCTGCGGCCACGGCTGGGCGGCGAGTGGTGCCTGCGGCTGCTCCGGCGTCACCGCCGGGGCCGCCACCGGGAAGGGGACGTGCTGCGCCTCGGCCTGCACGGGCGGGACCGGCGGCACCGGGGCGGGGAGGGGCGCCGGCTCGGCCGCCGGGGCGGGAGCGGGAGCCGGGGGCGCGAGCGTGTCCGGTGCGGGAGCAGCGACCGGCACGGGCGCGGGCAGGGGTGCGGGCACGGGCGCGGGCGCGGGCGCGGGCTGGGGTGCCGCGGGCGCCTGGTCGGCCGTCGGCACCGCGGCCGGTGCGGGAGCGGCCGACTCCGGCGTCGGTACCCCGGCCGCCGGAGCCCCGGCCGCCGCGGCGTCAGCCCCCGGGGCCGGCGCGGCGGGCGCCGCCGCCGGGCCCGACTGCACGTACCAGGACGGGGGAGTGTAATCGGGCGCGTCGGACCAGTCGTCGTCGTCCTCCGCCGCGTTGTCGCCGACGTAGACGCCGTCCCGATCGCTGCTCACTAGGGCTCCCTCGTGTTCGCCGCCGCTTGTTCAGCGGTGCCGTTGCCGCAACAAAGACTAGGCCGTTCGGCTGCCCCTGTTGAAGGCGGCTTCGGTTCCGGACCGGGAACGACCGGCCCGGGCACGCCCCTCAGTCCATCCGGCGCGGGCCGCCGAGCACCTGCTGTTCGGCCTGGCCGGCCACCGTCCGGACGTACTGGCGCCGCATCCGGGTGGCCCACAGGGTGAGGTCGTCGCCGAGGCCGGGCAGCGCGGCCACGTCCTCCGGCGGCAGCGACAGCACCCGGCCGACCACCTCCGCCTCCTGGGGCATGATCCGCTGCACCCCGACCAGGTCGGCCGCGTTGAGCACCCGGGAGGCGTTCGGGCCGAGGTAGGGCAGCAGGGTCAGCGTGGTCTGCCAGGGCGCGGCGGAGAGCCGGGTGCGCGGCGGGCGGGCGCCGAGGTCGCGCACCACCAGGACGGGCGAGGCCACCGAGGCGCCCTGCGGGCCGAGCCGTCCGACCTGGTGCACCGTCACGCACGGCTGGCCGCCGCCGGCGGCCTGCGCCATCGGGCCCCAGAGCTGGGCGCGGGCGGTCTCCACCGCGACCCGGGCGCCGATCGCGGCCGCGCGCAGCGCGATCACCTGTGCCGTCCACACGCCGCCGACCAGCACCAGGTCGTACGCGCTGGGGCGGAACAGGCCGAGCACCGCGGGCAGGCCCTGCGGGTCGACGCCGATCACCACGCCGTCGTCGCCGACCGGGAAGGCCAGCGCCGCCAGGTCGGCGGCCTCCAGCACGTGCTTCTCCCGGCACGGTCCGCGCAGCCCGAAGCCGGGCAGGATCCGCGGTCGCGGCCGGCGCTGCTCGGTGCCGGGGGTCGGACCGGGGGCGGGGTAGGTCTGGTACGCCATCAGGACGTCCCTCCCAGCGGCAGGGTGGCGAGCATGCCGGGGGCCTGTTCGAGGTCGAGCCGGACCAGGCCGAGGCCGGCGCTCTGGGCCCGCGCCTCCAGCTGGCGGCCGATGTCGCCGACCTCGTCCTCGTTGCGCCCGGTCACCCGCAGGTGGCCGCTGACGGTGACCGAGCCGCCGGTGCCGTGCCCGGCGGTGAGGCTGAACGTGCTGGCCAGTGCGGGGGAGCCGGTGATCAGGTTGACCAGGTCCGGGGCGCCGATCCGGCCGGCCGCGCCGCCGGGGCGGGTCAGCTGCGGCCAGCGGGAGATCCAGTAGGTGCTGTGCCAGCGGTCGTCGATCCGCCAGAAGCGGTTGCCCTCCTGGGTGCGGCGGGTGGTGCCGCCGCCGCTGCCGGTGCCCTGGCGTCCGGACACCGCGATCGGGTTGGCACAGGTGGCGATGGCGAGGGCGGAGATCAGTTCGCGCTCGTCCAGCACGGTGGCGTTGAACCCGGCGCTGTTGAGCCGTCCGGCCAACTGGTCGGTGACCCGCTGGAGGGCCTTGCGGGCGCCCTCCTCGCCGCCGCCGCGGGCCCGGACGGCGGTGGCCGCGCGCTCCGGGTCGAGCTTGAGGGCGACCCAGGTCAGTCGCAGGCCGGGGGTGGCGGTGCCGTCGGGCAGTTCGCGGTAGCCGCGGGCGGCCAGCGACTGCTCCGGCACGTGCTGGGCCGGGGCGGGCTGGGTGTGCTGGACCAGCTGCACCGACTCCAGGGCGATGTCGTCCACGGTGAGCGCCGAGCAGATCACGTCCAGCGGCAGCGGCAGCGCGGTGCGCACCGGGCGCAGCGGCTGGTCCTTGGCCTGGACGAGCAGCACCGAGCTGAGGAAGGTGCCGTCGCCGACCATGCCGGTCTCCCGGCGCACGGGGCGGCCGCCGAAGTCGGCCTCGGTGGCGTGGGTGCAGGTGCGCAGCGCCGGCTCCAGCTCCAGCGCGGGCGCCAGCGCCGGGTCGGTGCCGGGCGGCGGCAGCAGCGACTTCGCCTGCCTGCGGCGGGACTTGAGGGCCGAGCGGACCCGCAGCAGCTCCGGGACGGTGCGGCCGCGCAGCGGGACGAGCGCCACCACCAGCAGGACCAGCGAGACCGCGCCGAAGCCGGCAGCGACCGGGCGGCTGATCGTCCAGCCGACCGCGACCAGGGCGACCGCGACCTCGACCAGGACCAGCTGCTGGAGCTTCAACCGGCCGCCGAGCAGCCCGGGTCGGGGGTTGACGCGCACCTGGACGGGGCCGCCCCCGCCGCCCGTCGGCGGCCGTTCGGCCGCGGCCCCGGTGGGCGCGGCGCCGCGACGGGCGCGCCCGGACCGGTGCGACCTTCCGCCGCCCGCGTCGGCGCCGCGTTCTGGAGCGGTCTGGCTTGGCATCCCCCGATGGCCCTCTCTGATCCGTTGTCGCGGCCCGGCTGGCTGGTTCGCGGACCGTACCCGTACCGTACTCACCGTCTGCTGCCGCATCGTAGAGGGTTCGGGCCGGATCCCGCCCGGCGGGTGCGGGCCACGGGCAGGTCGGGCCGACGGGAGGCCGGGCACCGCCGGCACGGCGCCGGCACACGTCTGACAGAGGGGGACGACGAGGATGGCATCGCGCCGGGACGAGCTCAACGCGTACACCTTCGCCCGCAAACGCACGGTGGGGGCGTTCCTGCTGCCCTCCGGCGGCGGCAGTGACGAGGACGCGCCGCGCCCGGTGAAGGCGGTGCTGCCGAGCGTGCTGGTGGGGGCCGTGGCGGTGGCCGGGTTCGGGCTCTGGGGGGTGTTCAAGCCCGCCGCCCCGGTGCAGTGGGACAGCGGCAAGAACATCATCCAGGGCAAGCAGTCGACCACCCGCTACGTGGTGCTGACCGACCCGGACGGCAGGACCAAGCGGTTGCACCAGGTGCTCAACATGTCCTCGGCGCGGCTGGTGCTGCCGGTCGACGCCAAGGTCGTGGTGGTGGACGACGGGGTGCTGGACCGCTACCCCAACCACGGCCCGACCATCGGGATCCCGTACGCCCCGGACAAGTTGCCGGGCAAGGACAACGCCAACCAGCCGATGAAGTGGGCGGTCTGCGACCGTCCGGGGTCGGACGACAAGCGGGAGACCGTCAACCAGGCCGTGTTCGTGGCGGCCGGGGCGGACGCGGCGGCGCTGTCCGCGAAGGACCGGATGCTCGGCCCGGACCAGCTGATGCTGGTGCAGCAGGCCGACGACCAGCAGGTGTCGACCACCTCGGCGGCGGGCCAGGCGGTGGCGAGCCTGTTCCTGGTCGACGCGCAGGGCCGCAAGCACGCGATCGGACCGAAGTCCGACGACAAGGAGCGCAAGGCGCTGGTCACCGCGGTCTTCGGGCCCAACGCGGTGCCGCAGCGGGTGAAGCGGGAGTGGCTGGACACCCTGGTGCCCGCGAGCCCGATCGTCTTCCCCGACGTCAAGGAGACGGCGGACAGCCAGGGCCCCAACTCGAACGTGGCCCTGGGCAACGCGGCGGACCGCCGGATCGGCCGGCTGGTGCACTACCAGGACCGCAACTACGTGGTCGGCAAGGACGGCCTGTTCCTGATCACCCCGTTCCAGGCGGAGCTGATCCGGCAGAACCCGGCCTACCAGATGCTCTACAAGTACGACCAGGACAAGCGGCCGCGCAGCGACGAGATGACCCCGGACGACCAGTCCAGGTTCAACACGGACGTCCGGCTGCCGAACACCCCGGACGACTGGCCGTTGAAGTCCGGTGCGCCGGTGAACAACTGGACGGACCGGCAGGACCCCCGCCAGGTGGTGTGCAGCACCTTCGACGGCATGGCCGAGGACGGCCGCACGCCCAGGCGCAGCGTCTGGGCGGGGACGGCCTACCCGGCGGCGTACAACAACGGCGCGGGCGCGGCGTTCGTGACGCCCGGCCACGGCCTGTTCTACCGGGCGGTGGACAACGCGGCCGGCGGTGGCGCCGCGGGTGCCGGGGCCACTCCGACGGCGGCGGCCAACGCCAGCGCCGGTGCCAGTGCGGCCGCCAACGCCGGTGCGGCCGACGGCTCCGGCACCGACTTCCTGATCACCGAGACCGGCCTGCGCTACTCCGTCCCGGCCAACGGCGACGGCGGCCACGGCCCGTCGGCGACGGCGAGCGGTGCGCCGAAGGCGGCGACCCCGGCGCCGGGCGCCCAGAACCCCGGGGCGGGGGGCCAGCCCACCCAGAACCCGGACGACCAACCCGGCGGCAACCAGGCGCGGTTGGGCTACCAGAACGTCCAGCCGCTGCCGGTGCCCAAGGAGTGGTCGAACCTGGTCCCGGCCGGCCCGCCGCTGACCGCGAAGAGCGCCGCGCAGCCGCAGAACGCCTGATCGGCCAAGCCCGGCAACGGAATTGGCCCCAGTGTCATGGTCTGGTAACTAGTGGACGCTCGATGTTGGGCGAGTTGCGTGTGCCGACTACAGTGCTGCTGGACATCACACGGGTGATGCGACGACGGGGCCCCGGGGGCCCTCCGTACACACAATGTTTGTCTCATGGGGGATGGTGGAGCATGAGTGACGGCCAGTTCACGGTGACCGCTCAGGAGATGATGGACTTCGCCGGGAAGATCGAGACGGCCATCGGCCAGATCGAGACGGAGCGCAAGGCGCTCCAGACCACGGTCGAGAACATCACCAGTGGCTGGAAGGGCCAGGCGGCGGACGCCTACAAGGTCCTCCAGGGCAAGGTCAACACGGACGTCGACGACCTGCGCAAGTCGCTGACCGCGATCAAGCACGCCATCGAGCTCACCACCAAGCACTACGCGAGCGCGGAAGAGGAGCAGAAGGCGCTGTTCGGCCCGCAGGGCTGAGCGCCGCAGAGCTGACCAGCACTCTGTTCCGACCGTCCGTTCGACGGGGCGCCCGCGGCTGAGCGCCGGGTGCTCCGCATCCTCGTCAAGGGAGACATTGTGACCGACCACATCCTCGTCAACTTCCAGACCCTCCACCAGGCGTCGCAGGACGTGCAGAACTCGGCGAACAAGATCGAGGGCATGCTGTCCGACCTGCGCAAGGAGGTCACCAAGATCTCCCAGGGCTGGCAGGGCCAGGCCCAGCAGGGCTACAACGCCCAGCAGGCCAAGTGGGACTCCGCCGCCCAGGACCTCAAGGAGACCTGCGCCAAGATCTCCGGTTCGCTGGAGAGCGCCGCGCAGAGCTACAACGCGACCGAGAAGAAGAACGCCGGTCTCTGGCAGCAGTAGTCGACCGACCGTTCCCGGACGGGAACGACAGGGGCGGGCGCCCGGAATCCGGGCGCCCGCCCTTCGGCGCGCGGAGCGGCACGGGGGCGAACATGAGGGGTGGCAGGGTGTCCGGACGCGGGTTCCGCAGGACGGCCGCGGCGCTGGCCGCGTTCACGGTGCTGGGCGCTCCGGCGGCCGCCCCCGCGTACGCGGACGGCGGGCCCGGGCTGGCCGCCGCCGGTGACTGCCCCCGGCCCGCGCCCGACGTGCCGACCGTGCCGTGGTCGCTGCAGCGGATACTGCTCGACCAGCTCTGGCAGGGCGGGGCGACCACCGGCAACGGCGTGACGGTCGCCGTCATCGACACCGGGGTCGACGACAGCAACCAGCAACTGCACGGCAGGGTGGACGTGGGCCCCACCCTGCTGATCGACAAGCAGAGCAACAAGGCCGTCGACGGCAACTCCCTGACGGACACGGTCGGCCACGGCACCAAGGTGGCCGGCATCATCGCCGCGGGCCGCAGCGACCGGACCGGCTTCGTCGGGCTCGCCCCCGACGCCAGGATCTACGCGATCCGGCAGAACGACAGTGCGGGCAACGGCGACGTCTCCACCCTGACCGCGGCCATCAACGACGCGGTCGACAAGCACGTCGGGGTCATCAACATCTCCCAGGACGTGCGCGGCGCGGGCGATGCCCGGTTCGGCGGCTACCAGGAGTTGAAGGCCGCGATCGAGCGGGCCGAGCAGAACAAGGTCGTGGTGGTCGCCTCCAGCGGCAACGACGGCAACGAGGGCGACACCTACCCGGGCGCCTTCCCGACCGTGCTGTCCGTGGGCGCCTCCGACCGCAACAACGAGCGCGCCCCGTTCTCCCAGTACGGCTCCTTCGTGAAGGTCGCCGCGCCCGGTGTCGAGATGCTCTCCACGGTGCCCGGCGGCGGCCAGTGCGTGGACAACGGCACCAGCTTCGCCGCCCCGTACGTCTCCGGGCTCGCCGCACTGCTGGTCGGCGCGCACCCGAAGTGGACGCCGGCCCAGGTGCGGGCCTGGATCGAGCAGACCGCCCAGCGCACCGAGCGCGGCCCGAACCGGTTCATCGGCTGGGGCGTGGTGGACCCGGTGAAGGCCGTCACCACGGCGCCCGAGAACCCGCCGTCCGAGCCCGCCCAGGACGCTCCCGTGCAGCTGGCCGCGGCCCCGATCGTGCCGGCCCCGGTCGGCCTCGGCGAGACCCAGGCCGACCGCGACGGCCGTACCGCCACCTACGTGGTCGGCGTCGGCGCGCTGCTGGTCGCCCTGCTGATCGGCGGCGGCGTCGTGCTGCGCGACCGGCGCCGCGGCTCCGCCGACTGACCCGCCGCCCGCACGCCCGCGCGGCGGTCACGGGAAACGTCGTGGAACGCCTGTAACACCGGCGGCGGTCCACCGCATCCATCAAGTGTCGGCGGGGCACACGGACGCGGGGGAGCGACGGGCACATGGGATGGATCAGGGGTGGCCGGGAGGCCAAGGACGCGGAGTTCCTGGAACTCGTCTCCAGCCGCACCGGGCACCTCTACCGTTCGGCCTGTCTGCTCACCAGCGGCGACACCCACTACGCCGAGGACCTCGTGCAGGAGGCCCTCAGCCGGATGTACGTGCTGTGGCGGCGCAGCGCCTTCACCGGCGGCCGCCACCGGATCGACAACCCGGCGGCCTACACCCACACGGTGATGGTGCGCACCTTCCTCGCCCAGCAGCGCCGCCGCTCCAGCGGCGAGCGCCCGACCGAGGCGCTGCCGGAGGCGGCCGGGCAGGACACGGACAGCAGTCTGCGGCTGACCCTGCTGGACGCGCTGGGGCGGATGTCCGCCGCGGACCGGGCCGTGCTGGTGCTGCGCTACTGGGAGGACCGCAGTGTCGAGCAGACCGCCGAGGTGCTGCGGCTCTCCTCCGGCGCGGTCCGCACCAGGACCACCCGGGCGCTGGCCCGGCTGCGCACCCTGCTCGGCGACTCGCTGGCCGAGCTCTCGGCCCGCTGAAACGTCCCGCCCGCCGGCACACCCCGCCCACCGGCACCGGCACACCGGTACGCCCCGCCCACCCCGCATTTCCCCGCTACTTCCGCGACGCAAGGAGACGGTGATCCGCCATGCCCGAGCAGGACAAGTTCGAAGACGACCTCCTCTACGCCCTCACCCGCACCGGTGAGGGATTCCGCCCCGAGCAGGCCGACCAGGCCGGGATGGTCGCGGGCGGCTACCAGCGGGGCCGCCGCCGCTGGCGCAGCCGTTCGACCGCTGCGGTGGTGGGCGGCGCCGCCGCGCTGGCCCTGGTGGGCACCGGAGCGGTGTACCTGACCGGGTCCGGCTCGCCGTCCGGTACGACCACGGTGGCGGCCGCCTCCACCGGGGCGGCGTCGGGGAGCACGGGCACGAGCGCCGCGCTGACCCCGGCTTCGACCGGTACGCCGACCCCGAAGGAGGTCAGCGGCGACGAGGTGCTGGCCGCCTTCCAGGCGCTGCTGCCCAAGGGCCAGGTCACCGACGGCAAGGGCACCGGCACCGGGTCGCCGTCCGGCAAGCCGGGCGGCTCCGTCAACGCGGGCGCCACCCTGCTCTTCGACGACGGCCAGGGCAAGGCCGCGATGGGCATCTCGCTCACCCGGCTGGCGTCGAACGACCCCAACCGGGCGCAGAACGCCTGCCCGGACAAGAAGCTGGTCCAGTACGACGCCTGCTCCAGCACGAGTGTGCCGGGCGGCGGTTCGCTGACCGTCCTCCAGGGCTACGAGTACCCGGACAAGCGGGCCACCACCAAGTGGTGGAACGCCAGGCTGATCGGCCAGGACGGCCGGCAGGTCGAGCTGTCGGAGTGGAACTCCCCGGCCGAGAAGGGCGCGCCGGACAGCCGGCCGGCCCCGCCGCTGTCGCCCGAGCAGCTCAGGGCGATCGTCACCGACAAGGCCTGGGACCCGGTGGTCGCCGCGATCCCGGAGCCGAAGCCGGTTCCGGTGCGCGACACCTCCAAGGAGTACAGCGCGAAGGAGATCCTGACGACCGTCGCCGGACTGCTGCCGAGCGGACTGACCGAGACGGAGCCCGGCGGCGACGGCCCCGGCTACGCCAACTTCGTGCTGAACGACGGCAAGGGCAAGTCCATGGTGCAGCTCAACGTGCAGGACTGGAGCGGTGACCGGGGGGACTCGTTGTTCGGCGACGCCAGCACGCTGCCGGACGGCACCAAGGTGGTCGTCCGCAAGGGGAGCGACAAGCCGGGCGTGGGCATGTGGACCGTCGACACCCTGCACCCGGACGGCCTGCGGGTGGTGATCAGCTCGTTCAACAGCGGCACCCAGACGAGCCCGGCGACCCGCAAGACCCCGGTGCTGACCGACGACCAGATGCAGACGATCGCCGCCGCCCCGGTCTGGAAGCTGAGGAAGTAGCGCGGCGGTGCGGACGCGGCGGTGCCCCGGGCCTGGGGGAGGTCCGGGGC
>NZ_JBHZCN010000094.1:0-37380 GCF_042755465.1 Kitasatospora sp. NPDC059160
ACCGAGGCCACCCCGAAGGCGGCCGCGCCGATCAGCAGCAGTCGGCGCCGGCCGATGCGGTCGCCGAGGGTGCCCATGGTGACCAGGAAGCCGGCGATCAGGAAGCCGTAGATGTCGATGATCCACAGCATCTGGGAGGCCGAGGGGGCCAGGGCCTCACTGATGTGCGGTACGGCCAGGTGCAGCACGCTCACGTCGATGGAGAGCAGGAGGGTGGGCAGCGCCAGTACGGCCAGCCCCAGCCACTGGCGTGGACCGGCCTGCTGGGGGGAGTCGGCGGTGGTGCTCAACGGGGTTCCTTTCCGGAAGTCCGGGGGTGTACGGGGGTTCCGCCCCGTGGGGCGGTCGGTGGAGCGGTCGTGCGGGGCCCGGCGGGGTCGGAGCGACCAGGTGCCGGGCGACGGCCAGCGCGTTGGCGTGGTCGTACAGGTAGAAGTGGCCGCCGGTGAACATCAGTCGGCGGAAGCCCGCGGTGGTCTCCAGCGACCACAGGTGCAGGCGCTCCGCGAGGACGACCGGGTCGTCCGTCGCGCCGAGGGCGAGGATCGGCACGGCCGTGCCGGTCAGCGGCCGCTGATGGGCCTCCATCGCCTCCAGGTCGGCCCGGATGGCGCGCAGCGCGGGCCCGAGGAGGTCGGCGCGGGCCAGCAGCCCCGGGGCGATGCCGCCGATCTCCTGGAGGTGGGCGAGGAGTTGGGCGTCGGTGCGGTCGCGGGCGGACGGCGGCCCGCCGCCGAAGCACGGCGGCTGGCGGGCCGAGACGGCGAGCAGTTCGGGCGGCAGGCCCTTGTGCTCCATCGCCCGGGTGAGCTCGTACCCGAGGATGCTGCCGAAGCTGTGCCCGACCACCGTGTACGGCAGCGGATCCGCCCCGGTGAGGTCGGCCAGCTCCCGGACCAGCGGCTCGACCAGCGGCTCGACCCTGGTCGGTGGTGCCTCGCCGAGCCGCACGCCGCGGCCCGGCAGCTGGGCCACCAGGAGTTCGACGTCCGCGGGCAGCACCTCCCGCCAGCCGCGGAAGGCGGACGGCCAGCCGCCGGCGTGCGGCAGCGCCACCACCCGTCGGCGCGGGCGCGGCCCGGCGCCCTTGGCCGGCGCTCCCAGGCGCGTCCACCAGTCACCCATCGCCGGCCCCCCGCGCCCGCGGGCCGGCCGGGCCCGAGCGGCCCGCGAACAGCGGGTGGTGGGCGCGCAGGTGGTCGACCACCCGCCGCTGGTGGGGTTGCAGGCGCTGGCCGGGCAGGTGTTCCAGGGAGTGCAGGAACGGGTCGTCGGGGGCCGGCAGCCCGGCGACCGCGCAGGCCGTCGCCAGCACCAGCGTCGGCTGGTACCACGCCGAGTAGCCGCCCTCGTGGGCCAGGACGATCCGCCCGTCCGCCAGTTCGTCGGCCAGTCCGCACAGGGCCGCGGTCATGGCGTGGAAGGTGCGGCTGGTGCACAGCATCCGGCCCATCGGGTCGTGCCCGCCCGCGTCGACCCCGGCCGCGACCAGGATCAGGTCGGGGCGGAAGGACCGGGCGGCGGGCGCCACCAGCTGCTCCACCACGGCGAGGTAGGCCTCGTGCCCGGAGCCGGCGGGCAGCGGCACGTTGAGCGTGGTGCCGGCGCCCGCGCCCGCGCCGGTCTCCAGGACCAGGCCGGACGCCGCCGGGAACAGCCCGTCCTGGTGGACCGAGACGTACAGCACGTCCGGGTCCTCGTAGAAGACCCGTTGCAGGCCGTTGCCGTGGTGGACGTCCCAGTCCAGGACCAGCACCCGGCGCGCGCCGTGCCGCCGCGCGGTGCGGGCCGCGACCGCCAGGTTGTTGTAGAGGCACAGCGCCATCGCCCGGTCCGGTTCCGCGTGGTGGCCGGGCGGGCGCACCAGGCAGTAGGCCCGGCGGAACCGGCCGTCCAGGACGGCCGTGACGGCCTGGGCGCAGGCCCCGGCGGCGAGCCGGGCGGCCCGCGCGCTGTGGTAGTTGACGGGTGCGTACACCCCGGCGTCGCCCGCGCCGGCCGCCGAGGCGGCCTCGACGCGTTCGAGGTGCTCCGGGGTGTGCACCAGCAGCAGGTCCTCGTCGGTGGCGGGCGTCGGGGTCACGGCGGTGAACCGCTCCAGGACGCCGGCCGCCCGCACCAGGCCCTCCGCCCGGCGCAGGTCCGGGTCGACGGCGAACTGTCGCAGCGGCTCGATCCCGGGCCCCACCGGCAGGTAGCCGGCGCCGGGCCCGGGGTCGTGCCAGAAGCACAGCTCGTGGCTGTACCAGGCGAGTTCGGGAAGGCTCACGCGGCGGACGCACCCAGCGGGGCCCGGCGCACGCCGGAGACCCTCTCGATGTACGCCAGGTAGTGCTCGCGCTCCTCGTCGGGGGTGCGCTTGGTGCGGAAGGTGGTCTCCAGCAGGTCGAGCACCTCGCCGGCCTCGGCGGGGCTGATCGGGCCGGCGCCGATCCGCTCCTCGGCGGCGCGGATGCGAGCGGCCGGCTCGACCACGCCCCGGGTGTGCTCCTGCGGGTCGGTGGCGTGGTTGCGGGTGACGGCGATGGCCTTCAGGACGGCCGAGAAGAACGCCTCGGTGTCGGGTGCGGCGGTCATGCGGTGCTCCCCTCCGGGATGCGGTGCGCGGATGTGCGGACGGGTGGGTCAGGGGATCCGGGTCGGCCAGGGAGTCTCCGGGTCCGGGTCGGTCAGGGGATGAGGCCGCAGGCCCGGCCGGCGCGCGCCAGCACGGCGAGCGCCTCGTCCAGGTCGGCCTCGGAGTGGGCGAGGTTGACGATCGTGCGCAGCCGGGGCAGCGTCCGCGGCACCGCCGGGTAGACGATCGGCTGCACGAACAGCCCGTCGCGCTGGCACAACCGGGCCATCGCGCCCGCCTGTTCGGCGCTGCGGCAGATCACCGGCACCACCGGGGTCTCGCTGTGCAGGGTGTCGAAGCCGAGGGCGCGCAGCTGCTCGCGGTAGCGGGTGGTGCGGGCGCGCAGGTCGCGGGTGAGTTCGGGGGCCGCGGCCATCACCTCGATCGCGGCCTTGGCGGCGGCGACCTGGGCCGGGGTCGCGGCGGCGGAGAACATCCAGCCGCGGGCGTTGTTCTTGAGCGCGAAGACCAGGTCGCGCGAGCCGGCGACGTAACCGCCCGCGCTGGGCACGGTCTTGGACAGGGTGCCCATCTTGACGTCGATCCGGGCCGGGTCGAGGCCGAAGTGCTCGGTGATGCCGCGTCCGGTGTCGCCGAGGACGCCGAGGCTGTGCGCCTCGTCGACCATCAGCGGGGCGTCGTAGCGCTCGCACAGCTCGACGATGCCGGGCAGGTCGGCGATGTCGCCGTCCATGCTGAACACGGCGTCGGTGACCACCAGGCGGCCCCGGTCGCCCGCCTTCCGCAGGGCGCGTTCCAGGTCGGCCAGGTCGTTGTGGGCGTAGGTGATCACCTCGGCGCCGGAGAGCCGGTAGCCGTCGAGGATGCTGGCGTGGTTGTAGACGTCGCCGATGACCACGTCGCCCGCGCCGACCAGGGCGCCCACGGTGGCGACGTTGGCCATGTACCCGCTGGAGAACACCACGGCGTCCTCGGCGCCGAGGAAGTCGGCGATCGCCAGCTCCAGTTCACGGTGCAGGTGGAGGGTGCCGGCCAGCAGCCGCACACCGTGGGCGCCGGTACCGTGGCGCTCCACCGCGTCCAGGACCTGCTGGTCGATGTAGTCGTGGCCGATCAGCCCGAGGTAGCTGTAGGAGGCGAAGTTGAGGAACCAGCGGCCGTCGAACCTGATCCGGGCGCCCTCGGCGCGTTCGATCACCGGCTCGTAGAAGTACTCGTCCCTGGCGACGATCTGACGGTCCTCGGTGGAGAGCGCGTCGATCCGGCGCTCCAGGAAGCTGCCGCCGGGTGCGCCGGACAGCCGGCCGGGCAGGGTCCGCCGGGGCGTCCGGGTGCGCGGCGCCGGGACGGGTTCGGTACGGGCGGCGGGTTCCGCACGGACGGCGGGTTCCGCACGGACGGCGGGTTCCGCACGGACGGCGGGGGCGGCGGGCGCGGGGCGCGGCTCGGGCTTCCGTACGGGTGCGGGCCCGGCGTGCGGTGCCGGGTCCCGGTAGCGGTCCCACTCGGGGACGAAGACGTCGGCGCCCGCCCGGACGGGAGCGGGCGCGGGGACGGGAGCCGCGACGACTGCCGGTTCGGGCACGGGCGCGGGGGCAGGCGCGGGAGCGGGCGAGGGCGCCGGCCGGTCGGCGGCCGCCGCCGTGCGCGGCAGCGACTCCAGGTGGCCCAGCAGGGCGCCGGCACCGCTGTGCTCGAAGAAGACCATCGGGTCGACGTCGAGCCCGGTGCCGGCCAGCGCCGCGGCCAGCTCGACCGCCATCATCGAGTCGAGTCCCAGCTCCAGCAGGTCGTCCTCACGGGCGACGTCGTCGACGAGCAGGATCTTCCGGACGGCGGCGGTGAGCGGCGGCCACAGCTCGCTCGTGGGTGTCAGGGTGGTGGTCATGGGTGCCCCCTTCGCTCGGGCGGTGGCGGTCAGGACGTAGTGCGCGGGTGGACGGCGGAGGGCCGCGCGCAGCAGCGCGACGCCGTCGTCCGGGGTGAGGGCGGGGACGCCGTGGGCGGCGGCCCTGGCGGCGATGTGCTCGCCCATGCCGACGTTCCACAGGCCCCAGCCGAGGCTGTACCAGGGCTCGCCCGCGGCGCGTCGGCGGGCCGCGTAGCCGTCCAGGTAGCCGTTGGCGGCGGCGTAGGCGCTCTGGCCGAGGTTGGCGCGCACGGCGGCGACGGAGGAGAACAGCGCGACGAACCCGGGCGGGTCGTGCCGGGCCGCCAGCTCGGC
The DNA here is from genome assembly GCF_042755465.1 of Kitasatospora sp. NPDC059160. Lineage (NCBI taxonomy): Bacteria > Bacillati > Actinomycetota > Actinomycetes > Kitasatosporales > Streptomycetaceae > Kitasatospora > Kitasatospora sp. NPDC059160. Next base: position 4,803 of record NZ_JBHZCN010000094.1, read on the forward strand.
GAGGGCGTGCACCCCGCCGAGCTTGGGGTCGAACACCTCCCCGATCTGCACCGGGGTCAGACCGCGGGCCAGGCCGTCGCGCAGCACTCCGGCGGCGTGCAGGATGCCGTCGTAGCGCGCGGCGCCGGCCAGCCGTTCGGGCAGGTCGCGGACGTCGGCGGCCACCGTCTCCAGGTCGCACCGGGCGGCCAGCCGGTCGAGGCGCTGCCGGACCTCCCCGGCCGCCGGGGCGGTGCGGCCGACCAGGGTGAGGTGGGCGCAGCCCTCCTCGGCCAGGAACTCGGCGACCCGCAGGCCGATGCCGCCCAGGCCGCCGGTGACCAGGAAGCGTCCGCCGCGCAGGCGCGGGGGCCGGGCCGCGGCGGACCGGTCGGGTTCGATCACCGGGGCGTACCAGGTGCCGGAGCGCCGGGCCAGGTCCGGCTCGGCGTACCGGGGCGGCGGCGCGGCCTCGCCCGGTGCCAGGTCGACCAGCCGCACGGTGGTGCGCGGGTGCTCCGCGCGCAGGGTGCGGGCCAGCGCCCACAGCGCGGTCGCGAAGGGGTCGACGGGCTCGCCCCCGGTGAGGTCGTGGGCCGCGGTGGTGACGATCAGCAGGTCGGGCATCGGGGGCCGGGCGGCGAGGCGGCGCACCAGGGTGAAGACGCCCTGGAGGGCCTGGGCCGCGCCGTCCGCGCCCGCCGTCCCCCGGGGTGCCACGTAGACCACCTCGTGCACGGGGTGCTCGGCGAGGACGGCGTCGATCCGTTCCTGTGTCAGTTCCCCGGGCGTCAGGCGGGCGACGGGTGGGAGGCCGGGCGGCGGCGGGGTGTCCGGCGGGGCGATCAGCAGCACGGCCCGGTCGGCGGCCCGGGGCGCGGGGGCCGGGTCGGTCCGCCGCCACCCGGGGGCCTCGATCAGTCCGACGGCGGGCCCGGCAGGCTCCACGGGCTCGACGGCCCCGGCCGGCCCCGCGGGCGCGGGGCGCCCGGCGGTGGCGGCCTTGAGGGTGATCCGGTCCAGCTCCAGCAGCACCTCGCCCTGCTGGTTGCAGACGGTGGCCCGCCCGCGCACCGCGCCGCCCGGGCCGCCCGGTGCGGGCGGGTCGAGCTCGACCAGGGCCAGCACCGTCCCGGTGATCCGGCGGCGGGCGGCGATCCGGCCGACGTACCAGGGCAGGCACGCCCCGGCCGCTCCCCCGTCGAGCAGCCCGAGCAGCTGGAACACGCCGTCGAGCAGCGGCGGCGGCACGAAGGCCGCCGCGCGCGGGTCGTCCTCGGCCGTGCGCAGCACCGCCGCGATCCGGCCGGGCCCCCGCTGCGCGGAGCGGACCACCCGGTAGGCGGGCCCGTAGGCGATGCCGCTGGCGCGCCGCCAGGCGTCCAGCTCGGCGAGCGGGACGGCGTCCGGGCAGCCGGCCCGCAGGGCGGCGGTGTCGAGGTGGCGCGGCGGCGGCAGCGGGACGCCGTGGGCGCGGGCGGTGCTGTACGCGACCGGCCCGTCGGGCCCGTCGGTGCGTACGGCGCACTGCCCGTCCTCGCCGGTCACCACCGCCAGTTCGACGCGCGGGCCGTCCACCCGCAGCGGCGCGCGGAAGGCGACCTGCTCCAGCGTCCAGGACCGGCCCGGGCTCCGGGTGTCCAGGGCGCGGAGCAGCGCGTCCGCCTGGACGGCGGCGGCGAGGACGGGGTGCTCGCCGATCCGGTGGTCGGCGACCACCGGACTGGCCGCGTCGAGGACGAGCGCCGGCGCGCTCATGTGCGCAGCCCGAAGTGCTCGGTGGCCTTCACCAGACCGTTGACCTGGATGTCGACCCGGTGCTCGCCCGGGTAGTAGCTGCGGGTCTGCACCTCCTTGACCGGGTGGGTCTTGCGCAGGCGGCGCCGTTCGCCGGCGGCGAGTTCCAGGGTGGTCAGCTTGAAGACCTTGGGGATGCTGCGCCCGTTCCTGCGGACGTGGTGGACGACGTAGTCGACGGTCACGCTGTGGGCGCGGGTGTCGGTGTTCTCGACGTCCAGCTCGATCACGACGGTGTCCCCGACGGTCACCTCGCGCGGGGTGACGCTCAGCCGGGGCACCGCCACGTGCTCGCCGCCGGTGGCGCCGAGCACCGCCAGGGCCTGCTGGTCGCCGTTCTTCACCAGGGTCCGCAGGCCGTGCTTGACGATCCAGGCGGTCTCGGGGGTGCGGCTCTGCTCCAGCCAGCGCAGGGCGGTGTCGAGGGCCTGCTGCGGGTTGTCCTTGGAGATGTCGTTGAGGTTGTTCGCGACGGACTTGCGGACGTACTCGGAGGGGTCGCTGCGCAGCGGTTCGAGGATCTCCAGGACGGGTCGCGGGTCCTTGACGAAGACGCCCAGGGTGCGGGCCCAGGGCAGCCGCGGGCGCACGCCCTCGCTGGCCAGCCGCCGCACGTTGTGGCTGGGGCTGGCCGCCCACTCGGCGACCCGTTCCATCGTCAGTGCGTGGTGCTGTTCCAGGTAGGGCCGGATCGCGTACTCGCCGGTGTGCCGCCGGGTGATCTCCTCGATGGCGTCGAGGGAGGCCTCGGGGTGGTCGAGACCGTACTCCTCGACGAACCTGGCCACCGGCATCAGGTACCAGCTGGCGTTGAACATCCCCTCGCCCTCGGCGAGTTCGTCGCCGAGGGTGGTCAGCAGCAGGGGCAGGGCGGCGGGGTAGCCGTCGGGCAGCCGGGTGCGCAGGCCCTCGGCCAGCACCAGCACGCGGTCCTTCAACTCCTTGCCCGGCACGCGCCGTTCGACCTCGGCGGCGTAGCCCTCGACGTCGAAGCCGGGGTGGGCGGCGCGGATCCTGCCTCCGATCAGGCGGGCCGCCTCGCCGTTGAAGTGTCGCTTGAGTCCGTACTCGCTAGCCATGGTGCTCGGCCCTCTTCGTGTGCTCGGTGTGCTCGTCGGGGTTCGGTGCGGCCGCGGTGATCCAGTACCGCTGCCGGTGGAAGGGGTAGGTCGGGAGGGTGGTGATCCGCTGGCCCTTGCCCTCGTGCAGGGCGCTCCAGCGCGGTTCGGCGCCGGTGCGGTCGTGCTGGGCCGCCAGGGCGGCGTGCAGCTGGGCCTGGTCGCCGCGGCCGCGCCGGAGGGTGGCGATCCACTCGGGGTGGTCGCCGGTGTGCGCGGCCCTGGCCAGCGGGAGCAGGTGCGGCTGGGGGCCGATCTCCCACACCGTGTCCGGGGACTCCTGGCCCAGGGTGGCCGCCGCCTCGGCGAAGCGGACCGGGCGGCGGATGGCCCGGGCCCAGTACTGCGGGTCGGTCGCCGTCCCGGCGGTGTGCCAGGTGCCGGTGAGGGTCGAGACGAACGGCAGGACCGGCGGCGCGAGTTGGACGCCGGCCACCGCCTCGGCGAACGGGGCCACCGCGCCGTCCATCAGCGCGCTGTGGAAGGCGTGGCTGACCGTCAGCGGCTGCACGCGCTCGGTGCTCTCGGCCCGGAGCCGCTCGACGGCCCCGGCCGGGCCGCTGACGGTGTGCTGGCGCGGGGCGTTGTGGGCGGCGAGTTCCAGGCCCGGGTAGCGGGCGAGCAGGCCGCTGAGGGTGTCCGCGTCGGTGTGCACGACCGCCATCGCCCCGCCCCGGGGCTGGTCCTGCATCAGCCGGCCGCGCAGCGCGGTCAGCCGCAGCAGGTCGGGCAGGGTGAGCACGCCCGCCGCCCACGCCGCGGTCAGCTCGCCCAGGCTGTGCCCGGCGACCGCGTCGGGCCGTACGCCCGCCGCCGCCAGCCAGCGCACCAGGGCGACCTGCACGCTCACGATGCCGATCTGGGCGTAGCGGGTCTCGTCCAGCAGGTGCCGGGCGTCGCCGTGGAGCAGGTCGAGCAGCGGGACGTCGGTGTGCGGGGCGAGGAGTGCGGCGCACTCGTCCAGCGCCGCGCGGAAGCCCGGCTCGGTGGCGTACAGGCCCTCGCCCATGCCGGGGTACTGCGAGCCCTGACCGGTGAACAGGAACGCGGTGCGGGCCGGGCCGCCGCTGTGCCGGGCCGCCGGGGCGCCGCCCTCGGCGACGGCGGCGAGCCGGGCGGCCAGCTCCGCGGGGGTGCCGCCGTGCACGAGGGCGCGGTGGCGGTGCGCGGCCCGCGCGGTGTTCGCGGTGCGGGCGAAGTCGCCCAGGCCGGTGGCCGGGAGGGCGGCCACCTGCCCGGCGTAGGCGGCGGCCAGGGCGCGCAGCGCCGGTTCGCTCGCCGCGCCGAGGCGCACCAGGTGGCTGTCCTGGGCGAGCGGAGCGGGGGCGGCGGCGGCCGGCGCCTCCTCGACGATCACATGGGCGTTCACCCCGCCCATGCCGAAGGCGCTGACGGCGGCCCGGCGCGGGCGCTCGCCGCGCGGCCAGGGGCGGGCGCGGTCGACCAGGTGGAACGGGGTGGACTCGAAGCGGATGTGGTCGTTGGGCCGGGTGACGTGCAGGGTCGGCCACAGCTGCTCGTGCTCCAGGCCCAGCAGGACCTTGACCAGGCCGGTCAGCCCGGCGGCCGGCTCCAGGTGGCCGACGTTGGACTTCACCGAGCCGAGCGCGCAGAACTGCGCGCGGTCGGTGTGCTCGCGCCAGGCCCGGGTCAGCCCGTCCACCTCGATCGGGTCGCCCAGCCGGGTGCCGGTGCCGTGCGCCTCGACCAGGTCGATGGTCTCCGGGGAGACCTCGGCGTCCCGCAGGGCCGCGGAGACGACGTCGCGCTGGGCGGCCGGGCTGGGCGCGGAGTAGCGGGTGGTGCGGCCGCCGTGGTTGACCGCCGTGCCCCGGACCAGGCCGCGCACCCGGTCGCCGTCCCGCTCGGCGTCGGCGTGCCGGCGCAGCACCACGGCGACGGCGCCCTCGCCGGGCACGAAGCCGTCGGCGCCGTCGTCGAAGGAGCGGCAGCGGTGCCGGGGTGACAGGGCCATCAGGTCGCCCATGGAACGGAAGTACTCGGGGCTGATCCCGGCGTGCACGGCGCCGATCACCGCCGTGTCGACGTCCCCGGAGCGCAGGTGCTGCACGGCGGTGTGCAGGGCCACCAGGGAGGAGGAGCAGAGGGTGTTGACGAGGGTGCTGGGGCCGTGCCAGTCCATCAGGTAGGAGAGGCGGTTGGCGATCATCGCCTCCAGGCCGAGCCCGCGCCCGTCGGCGACCCCGTGGCGCACCCGCTCCTCGTGGTAGTGGTCGTGGCTGTAGGCGATCCACAGCCCGGTGGTGGCGCCCTCGGCCCGGGCGCCGGAGCGGCCGCCGTCCTCCAGGGCCTCCCAGATCGTCTCGTAGACGATCCGGGCCTGGGGGTCGATCAGCGGCGCCTCCCGGGGCGAGATCCGGAACGGCGCGGGGTCGAAGCCGTCCACCCGGTCGAGGAACGAGGCCTCGGGGACCGGGGCGCCCGGGTGGCGGCGGTCCGCGGGCAGCGGGCGGACGGTGTCGCGGCCCTCGCGCAGCAGCTCGGCGAACTCGGCCAGACCGGCGGCGGTGGGCAGCCGGACGGCCGCGCCGACGACGGCGATGTCGCGCGGGCGGGGGGTGTTCGCCGTGGCGGCGCGGGCGGGGGCGGCGGGCGCGGGGCGAGCGGGTGCGGGGCGGGGGCGGTGCTGTTCGGCGGCGGGCGTGTCGGTGGCCGGGGCCGGGCCGGTCGAGGCGGGGCCGGTCGGGGCGGGCAGCGTCGCGGCCAGCTCCGGGGCCTCCTCGGCCAGGAAGGCGGCGAAGCGGCGCGGGGTGGGGTACTCGAAGAACACCGTCGGGTAGAGCGAGAGGCCCTGCTCCCGGGAGATCCGCTCGCTCAGCGACACCAGGCCGACGGAGTCGGATCCGGCGGACAGGAACTCGGTGTCGGCGTCGGCCTCCGCGGTCCCGGTCAGCTCCAGGAACCAGGCGAGGATCCGCACGGCCGGGTCCACCGGACGGGCGGGGGCCGGGGCGGTCGACTGCGGTACGGCCACCGGCGCGGGCTCGGGCTCAAGTGCGGGCGCCGACGCGGCGTCAGGCGTCGGACGGGCCTCGGGTGCCGCGTCGTCCGAATGACGCCCGGCCGGCTCCGGGTGCTCCTCGAAGGCCGCCGTGGGAACCCGCTTGGAGGAGATGTCCGCCAGCACCAGCAGCGGCCGGCCCGCCGCGTCGGTGACTGTCTGGGTGACCCGGCAGGCCTCGTCGTTCCAGAACGCGGTCTCGGTACGGACGTACGCCGCCTCCGCCAGCGGGCCGTGGACCTCCAGTCGGCCGACCGAGAGCGGGATGAAGGCCGAGGCCTCGGCGGCGCCGAACACCGGGTTGTCGGGCGCGATCGCGGCGATCGTCACGCTGTCCAGCAGCCCGGGGTACAGCTCGACCCCGCCGGGGTTCAGCTCCCGCTGACGCTCGCCCTCGATGCGGGCCAGCGTGCCGCCGTCGGGCAGGCCGGCCACCCAGGAGATGTTCCGGTAGTAGCGGCCGTGGTGGTAGCCGATCCGGCGCAGCCAGCGGTACAGCCGCGAGCCGGCGTGCAGTTCGGCCGAGCAGGTGTCCAGGAGCGCGGCGAGCGGGACGGCGGCGGGCTGCGGCGCCCGGCGCGCGAGGTAGCGGCCGGTGACGAACGGCTCGCCGCTCTCGCCGTCCTGGACGGTGAAACGGCCCTCGCCGTCCACCCGGCACACCACCCGGCGGGCGGCCGTGGGGATCAGCGGGCGGTGGAAGAGGACGTCGCCGAGCCCGTGGAAGGCCTCGCCGCGCACGGTCGCGCCCTCGCGCAGGAAGTCGAACCAGGCCACGCCCGGCAGCATCGTGCGCCGGTAGACCGCGTGCTGGGCGATCGGGGCCTCGCCGGGGCCGAAGACCCGGGAGAAGGTGTAGCCGGCGGCGCCCTCGTCGGAGTCCAGCACGGTGGGCGTGCCCGGCTCGGCCGAGCGCAGCGGTTCGCGCAGGTCCAGGGCCGGGCCGGTGGACTGGGCCGCAGGCAGCGGGCGCTTGCGCCAGGCGCGCCCGCCCTGGAAGGCCGCCCAGTCGATCTCCCGGCCCGCCGCGAAGAGTTCGGCCACGGTCGCGGCGAGCGTCCCGGCCACCTCCTGCTCGCCCTGGGCCCGGTCGAGCCGGGCGCAGAGCTCCGCCGTGTCCGCGCCTTGGTCGGCCACCGCCTCGGCGTCGGCCTCCTGCCGCAGGACGTCGGCCAGCGCCTGTTCCAGCGGCGTGCTCCCCCAGGCGAACTCCCGGACGGCCTCCCAGCCCGCCGGCAGGTCCACCGCCTCGGCGGGCAGGCCGAGACCGCGCAGCGCCACCGCGAGCGCGACGCCCTCGCTGATCCTGAGCAACTCGCCCGAGAACGAGGCCAGTTCGGTGCCGGTCGCGGCCTCGAAGAGGTCGAGCACCTCCCGCACGGCGGGCAGCGTCCGGTCCAGGGCGGCCAGCCAGGCGGGCGGGGTCGGCGCCGCCACCGGGCGGATCCGGACGGTCGTCCGGGGCTCCGGTGCGCCGCCCAGCAGCCACGTCCGCAGGGCGGCGGCCAGTTCGACGGCGTCGGCGCCCGTGACGGCGGTGCGCTCCGCGCGGTGCGGCCGGGCCAGTCGCGCCGTGGCGCAGGCGTCCGCCGGGTCCGCCGGGTCCACCGTCAGGAGGCCGAGCCACTGCGCCGCGAGCTCGCGCAGCGCGTACGGGGTGCCGGCGGACAGCGGCAGGACGTGGACGGCCCGTCCCGGAGCCGGGGGGTGAGGCTCCGGGACGGAGTCGGGGACGGCCTCGGCGACCACGTGGGCGTTGGTGCCGCCGAAGCCGAAGCCGCTCACCGCGGCCCGGCGCACCGGCGCCTCGGGCCAGGGGACGGCGGCGATGGGCAGGTGGAAGGGGCCGGTGTCCAGGCCCAGGCGCGGGTTGGGCGCCGGCACGCCCGCCGCCGGGATGACGCCCTCGCGCAGCAGGACGAGGACCTTGGCGAGCGCGGCGAGGCCCGAGGCCGAGTGGAGGTGGCCGATGCGGCGCTTGAGCGAGCCCAGGGCCACCGCGTTGCGCGGCACACCGTGCCGGCCGAAGACCTCGGTGAGCGCCCGGGTCTCGATCGGGTCCCCGATGGCGGTGCCCGTGCCGTGCGCCTCGACGTACTGGACGGTGGCCGGGTCCACGCTCCGGTAGACCCGGTCCAGCAGCTCCACCTGGGCGTCCAGGTTGGGCGTGGTGACGCCCATGGTGGCGCCGTCGTTGTTGACGGCGCTCGCGCTGATCGCGCCGAGGACGTGATCGCCGTCGGCCAGCGCGGCCGCCATCGGCTTGAGGACCAGCGCGACGGCGCCCTCCCCCGGGACGTAGCCGTTGGCCCGGCCGTCGAAGGTGTGGCAGAGGCCGTCCGGGGACAGCGCTCCGGTGCGGGAGAGCAGCACGAAGGTCAGCGGGTCGATCAGCAGGTCAACGCCGCCGACGACGGCCAGGTCGCAGGCGTCGGCGGTCAGGCTCTGGCAGGCGAGCCAGAGCGCCGTCAGCGAGGACGAGCAGGCCGTATCGACGACCAGGCTCGGGCCCGAGAGGTCGAGGCGGTCGGAGAGCCAGGCCGCCAGGAAGTTCTGCGACCGCCCCCACAGCGCCGCCGGGCGGGCGGCCTCGGGGAGCCGGGCGGCCAGGCCGCGGCCGTGGTCGAAGCCGTAGGAGTTCATCCGCGCGCCGATGAAGACGCCCGCGTTGAGCCTCCGCCGCCCGGCCCCGAGCTGGCCGGAGTCCTCCAGGGCCCGGGCGCCGACCTCCAGCATGGTGCGCTGCTGCGGGTCCAGGTGGAGCGCGTCCTCGGCGCTGAGGCCGAAGGCGGCGTGGTCGAAGGAGTAGGGGTCGAGCAGGAACGCCCCGCGGTGGTGGGAGCCCTGGTGGGGGCCGTCGCCGAGGTAGAGCTCGCGGCGCCACCGGCCGGGCGGGACCTCGCCGACCTCGGTGCCGTCCTGGTGCAGGAAGTGCGCCAGGTCGACGGCGTCCTCGGCGCCGGGGAGGCGTACCGCGAGGCCGATGACGGCGATGCGGCGGTCCGGGCGGTCCACGCTGGTCCTTTCGTCGGCGGGTCTGTCGGTGGTTCTGTCGCAGGGGCGGTCGGTGGGGCGGTCGGTGGAGGTCACGGCGTCACCGGGCCCGGTCCGGCGCCGACCAGGGGCCGCAGCAGGGCCCGCAGCGCGGTGCTGCGGCCGTCGGCGTCGGGGGCGGGGACCGGGCGGTCCGGTCCCGGCTGGGCGGGGACGGTCACCGCGAGCTCGGCGGCGAGCACGGCGGCGAGGTCGTCGGCCGTACGGGTGCGCATCAGCAGCGACGGGTCGACGGTGCGTCCGGTGTGCCGTTCCAGGGCGGTGGCCAGTTCGGCGATCGCCAGCGAGTCGAGCCCGAGGCCGGGCAGGGCCCGCTCACCGGGGTCCTCGCCGAGGACCTGGACGAACGCCGCGCGGACGGCCTCGCGGGCTGCCGTGCGGTCCCGGCCGGTGACCGGCGCGGGGGCGGCGGGCACCGTCGCGGGGACGGCGGCGGGGATGACGACGCGGATCGGGGCCGGTTCCGGTGCCAGTGTCGGTGCCGGTACGGGCTGCGCGGTGGCGGTGGCGCGGCCGGGGAAGAGCACGGCGCCGCCGGTCAGTGCGTGGTCGAGGAAGGCGGCCTCCGCCTCCCCGGCATCGATGGCGTGGGCGGCGGCGAAGGAGGCGTCCGCGGCCATGCCGACCCCCGTCCAGTCCGGCCAGGCGTGGGCCGTGACGGTGGTTCCGGCAGTGCCGTTCTCCCGTTCGGCCAGGGCGAGTTGGTAGGCGTTGGCGAGGGCGTAGTCGACCAGTCCGCGCCCGGCCCGGGCCTGGGCACCGGCGATCGAGGACACCAGAACGGCGAAGTCCGCGCCGCGCTGCTGGGCGAGCCGGACGGCGTTCAGCGAACCGGCGACCTTCGGGGCCAGCACCCGGGCGGCGTCGCCCCAGGGGCGGCGGTGCATCGCGCCGAACGGGTTGACGCCGCCGGCTCCGTGCACCACACCGCGCAACCGGCCCCAACGGGCGCCCAGTTCGTCGGCGACGGCCGCGAGCGCCGAGGCGTCGGCCGTGTCGCACGGCCGGTACGCCACCTCCGCCGGGCCCGCCAGCTCGCGCAGCGCGGCGGAGCGCCCGGGGTCGAGCGGGGACCGGCCGACGATGCCGATGCGGCGGGCGCCGCGCTCGATCAGCCGGGCGACCAGGCGTCGGCCGACGGCACCGAGCCCGCCGGTGACCAGCAGGTAACCGTCCCCGGACAGGCCGCAGTTCGGCCCGGGCGCCGCGTCGGCGGACTGCGGGGCGTAGCGGACACCGCCGCGGTACGCCACGACCGTGGCAGCGCCGTGCTCGCCGTGCTCGCCGTTCGGGGCGTCCGGGCCGTGGCCCAGGGCCGCGTACTCGTCGGCGAGTTGCCGGGCCCACGCCTCGGCCGGATCGGCCGCGTCCAGGTGGACGATCGCGCCGGACCTCCGGCTCTCGGCGCAGGCCGCGGCCACCGCCGCGGCCTCGGCGGCCCGTACCGGGCGCAGCGCGGCACGCTCCCCGGGGTGCACGGCGGCGCTGTGGCAGCCGGCCCACAGGATGCGGCCGTGTGGCGGCAGCTCCCGGATCTGGTCGCCGAGTTCCTTCCAGAAGGGCCCCAGCTCCTCGCCGTCGCCACCGTCGGCGTCGTCGGAGGCGTCGATCATGAGGACGGTGTCGGCGGCCCGGCCGGGCTCGGCCAGGCGCGCGCCGCGGGCACGGAGTTCGGCCTCGATCAGCTGCCCGAGGGCTCGGTCGGCGCCGACCAGCCGGACGGTACCGGAGGCCACCGTCGGGGCGGCCGTCGCGGCGGCCGGCTCCTGGGAGTGCCACGCGGTGCGCAGGGCCTGGGCGCCGGTGGGCCGGGGGGCTTCACCGGTACGGGGCTCGCCGGTGCGGGTCCGCCAGTAGGTGTCCGGGGCGAACGGGTAGGTCGGCAGGTCAATGGTGCGGGCGCCGGGGATACCGAGCGCGGACCGCTCGGCGGCGGCGGCCGGTTCCTGGTCGGCGTGGGTGACGGGCACCCGGCCGGCGGCGACGGCGCGCAGGGCGGTGGCGAGCTCGGCGGCGTCACGGCCGTGGACGGCCGTCCGCCATTCCTGCGGGGAGCGGCCGGTGTTGGCCGTGCGGCACAGGTCGGCGGTCTCCCACGGGTCGCGGACCGCCTCGAACCGCTCGGCGTAGGCGGCGGCCAGGGTGCGGACGGTGTTCTCGTCGGCGGCCGTCACCCGCACCAGGTGGCTGCCGGGCGGCAGCGGCGCGCGGACGGGGAGGGCGGGCGGCTCCTCGACGATGACGTGGGCGTTGACGCCTCCCATCCCGAAGGAGCTCACGGCCGCCCGGCGGGCCTGCTCCCCGCGCGGCCAGGGGCGGGCGCGGTCGGCCAGGTAGAACGGCGAACTCTCGAACGTCACATGGTCGTTGGGCCGCCGGACGTGCAACGAGGGCGGGATCGTGCCGTGTTCCATCGCGAGCAGGACCTTGACCAGGCCGGCCAGTCCGGCGGCCGGCTCCAGGTGCCCGATGTTGGACTTCACCGAGCCGAGCGCGCAGAACTGCGCGCGGTCGGTGTGCTCGCGCCAGGCCCGGGTCAGCCCCTCCACCTCGATCGGGTCACCCAGCTTGGTGCCGGTGCCGTGCGCCTCGACCAGGCCGATCGACTCGGGCGACACCCCCGCCTCGCGAAGCGCCGAGGCCACCACGTCCTCCTGTCCCGAACTGCTCGGCACCGTCAGGCCGCTGGTGCGGCCGCCGTGGTTGACGGCACTGCCGCGGATGACCCCGCGGATCCGGTCGCCGTCGCGCAGCGCCGCCGCCAGCGGTTTCAGCACCACCGACACCACGCCCTCGCCCGGCACGAAGCCGTCGGCGGTCGCGTCGAACGCCCGCACCAGGCCGGTCGGGGAGAGTGCGCGCAGACTGGTCATCGCGGTGTAGTGCAGCGGCGACAGCCCGACCCGCACCCCGGCGACGATCGCCTGCCCGCACTCGCCCACCCGCAGCGAGCGCACGGCGGTGTGCAGGGCGACCAGCGAGGAGGAGCACAAGGTGTCGATCGTCATGCTCGGACCGCGCAGGTCCAGGAAGTGGCTCAGCCGGTTGGCCAGGAAGGCGTTGTGGTTGCCCAGGCCGCTGTGGGCGTCCAGCTCCGGCGCGAGGTTGTACTCGCGGTAGTGCTGGTAACTGGCGCCCACGAACACGCCGGTGTCGCGGTCGAGGCCGCGCGGCGGCAGACCGGCCGACTCCAGCGCCTCCCAGGTCGTCCGCAGCAGCCAGCGGACCTGGGGGTCCAGGACCTCGGCCTGCTTGGGGAAGAAGTCGAAGAACCGGGCGTCGAACTCCTCGACGTTGTCGAGGAATCCGCCCACGTCGCCCGTCCGCACGGCCGCGGAGCCGTTCCAGCGGTGGGCGGGAGCCGGGCCGAGGGCGCTGCCCGCATCGGCGAGCAGCGACCAGAGCGCGTCCTCGTCCCGGGCGCCGGGCAGCGCGAGGGCGAAGCCGATGACGGCGATGTCCTTCGAGTCCGCCTCCGGCTCCGTGACGGCCGGCGCCTCCGCCGGTTCAGCGGTGCCGTCAGCGCCCTGCCCGGCGACCGGCACGGCGGGGAACTGCCCGGCCAGGTAGGCCGCCAGGGAGCGGCAGTCGGGGTGCTCCAGCACCTCACCGGGGCTCAGCCGCAACCCGCGGGCCGCCTCCAGGTCCGCCGCGACGGCCGTCGCCAGCAGGGAGTCGAGCCCGACCGTGGAGAGCGGGGTGGTCGCGGTGATCGCCGGATCGCGGAAGGCGTCCCGGACGATGGCGAGGACGGCGGCCTCGACGGCCGCACCGTGCCCGTCCGGTACGGTCCGGACCGGCACCGGCGCTTCGGAGCCGGCCACGGCGGTCCCGGCCGCAGCAGTCCCGGCCGCAGCGGTCTCAGCCGCAGCGGTCTCGGCTGACGCCCGCGGCCCCTGCGCCGTCCGGTACTCGACGCCGGTGAGCCGGGCCAGCGCGGCGCCGTCGGCGGCGAGCAGCGTCGCGTCGCCCCGGCGGGCCCGGTCCGTCCCGGTGTCCTCGGCCTCCAGCAGCACGTAGGCGGTCCGGGCGGGGTCGCCCCACCGCTCGACCCGCCGGACGGACTCCGGCAGGTACGTCTCCGCGGCGGCGGACGGGTCCGCCAGGGTGAGCACGGCCATGCTCTGCAGGGCCGCGTCCAGCGCGACCACCGTCCGCTCCAGCGGCCCGGCCTCCGGCAGGTCGACGCGGGCGAGCACGCGGTCCGGTCCGTAGCGGACCTCGCCGAGCGAGCGCAGCGGCGCGTCGAGGTCCATGCCCTTCGCCGCGAACCAGGCGTACAGGCCGTCCGGTTCGAGGGTGCGGCCGAGGCGGGCGCGCAGGGCGTCGAGGTCCGCCGCGCGGGGGGCGCGGGCGGGTGCGGTGTCCGGGCCGGCCGGCTCGATGCGGGCGATGGTCCGCCCGCCGTGGCGGAAGGTGGCCGCTCCGGTGCGTGCCGGGTCGTCCAGGTCGCTGCCGAGCGGGCCCTCGCCGGTGCCCCGGCCGAGGAAGGCCGCCCGGTGCAGGAGGTGGGCCCGGTGCAGGGCGAGTGCCAGTGGCAGCGCGCCGGGCACGGTCGGTTCGCCGAGGACGCGGTGGGCGCGGGTCAGCCGGCGGGCGGTCTCGGCGGGGGCCCGGAAGGGGTAGGGCGGCAGGTCGGTGCGCCGGGCGGGCGCGCCCTGGTGGACGGCGCGCCAGTCGACGGTTCCGCCGCCGACGTGGTGCAGGGCCAGCGCGGTGCTCAGCCGCTGCTCGGGCAGGGGCAGCCGGGCCCGCAGGCGCTCGGCGCTCACGGTGGTGAACCGCGCGACCAGGTCGAGGAAGGCCTCGTCGGCGGGTGTCGCGGCGCCTTCCAGGGGCGCGTCGCCGCGCAAGGCCTGCGCCTGCCCGTCGCGCAGGTGGCGGGCCAGCCCGGCGGCCAGCTCTCCGGCGGTGGCGCCGAGGACGGCCAGCCGGTGGCGCCGGTGGTCGCGTCCCACGGCGGCCGAGCGGCAGAGCGCGGCGAGGTCGGTCGGGGTGTCGCCGCGCAGCAGGCGGAGCACGTCCGCGGCGCGGTGGGCCAGGGCCTCGGGGGTGTGCCCGGACAGCACGAGCAGGTGCTCGCCGAGTGCCTCGGGCGTCCCGCCCGGGGCGGCGGTCCGGTCGGCGGGCTGCGGCAGGTACTCCTCCACCACGAGGTGCGCGTTGGTGCCGCCCATGCCGAAGGCGCTGATCCCGGCCCGGCGCGGCCCCTCCCCGGACCACTCCACCGGCTCGGTCGGGATGACGAACGTCCCGTCGGCCAGGTCGAGTTGGGCACTCGGGGTGTCGAAGCCGGCCAGCGGCGGGATCTCCCGGTGGCGCAGGCAGAGCAGCACCTTGAGCAGGCCGGCCAGGCCGGCGGCCGGCTCCAGGTGGCCGATGTTGGCCTTGACGGAGCCGAGGTGGCAGGGGGCGCGGCGGTCCGGGTCGGCGCCGAACACGGCGGCCAGCGCGGCCGTCTCGATCGGATCGCCCAGCTGGGTGGCCGTGCCGTGCGCCTCGATCAGGGTGATCTCCGCCGGGGCCACCCCGGCGTCCGCCAGGGCCGCCCGGATCACCTCCGTCTGGGCCTCGCTGCGCGGCACCGGTAGGGCGCCGGCCCGGCCGCCGTGGTTGACGGCCGCACCGCGGATGACGCCTAGGACCCGGTCGCCGTCCCGCTCGGCGTCGGCCAGCGGCTTGAGCATGACGGCCACCGCGCCCTCGCCCGGGACGAAGCCGTCGGCCCGGGCGTCGAACGGACGGGGCAGGCCCTCGGACAGGGCGCCCAGCTGGCTGAGGCTGCGGTAGTACCACGGGGTCAGGCCGACGTGGCAGGCCGCGACGATCGCGGCGCCGCAGTGGCCGGCGCGCAGGGCGGCGACCGCCTGCTGGACGGCGACGAGGGCGGAGGAGCAGAGCGTGTCCACGGTCTGCGAGGGGCCCCGCAGGTCCAGGGCGTAGGAGATCCGGTTGGCCAGCAGGGCGTTCATGGAGCCGAGCGCGCTGTAGGGGCCGACGCTGTCCAGGCCCTGGGCGTCGCGGTGGTGGGTGTAGGTGGCGCCGACGAACACCCCGATGTCGCGGCGGTCGGCCAGGCCGCTCTCGTCGCGCACCGCCCAGGCGTGCTCCAGCAGCAGCTTCTGCTGGACGTCCAGTTCCTCGGCCTCGCGGACGGAGACGCCGAAGAACGCCGGGTCGAAGCGGTCGATGCCGGTGAGGAAGGCTCCGGTGCGGCAGTAGGTGCCGGTCTGGCGCGGGGCGCGCGGGCCGAAGTGGGCGTCGATGTCCCAGCGGTCGGCGGGGATCTCGGTGAAGGCGTGGCCGCCGGCGCGCAGCAGGGCCCACAGGCCGTCCTGGTCGGCGGCGCCGGGCAGGTCGCCGGAGGCGGCGACCACGGCGATGTCCCCGGGGCGAACGGCGGGGCGGTCGACGGGGCGGGCGGCGGGCGACGCCTCGGCCGTTTCCAGGACGGGAGCGGCGGCGGGAGCCGGTCCGGGGTCCGGCGCCGGGTCCGGCCCGGGGTCAGGATCGGCGGTCGGCGCGGTCGGCGCGGGCAGCGCCTCGGCCGCCCCGTACCGCTCGGTCAGCGCCTGCGCCAGCTCGGCGAAGCCGCCGTACTCCAGGAACAGGGTGGCGGGCAGGTGGATCCCCCACCGGCGGGACAGCTCCTCCGAGAGCTCGACGCTCGTGATGGAGCTCATCCCGTAGTCCGACAGCGGCGCGTCGCGGTCGAGGCGGGCCAGGCCGAGGCGCTCCGTCAGGAAGCCCTCCAGGGCCTGTTCGACGCGCTCGGGGCCGGCGCCCCCGGCGTGCAGCGCGGCGGGCGCGGGCAGTTCGTCGGCAGGTTCGGCACCCGGCAGCCGCGCGCCCGCGGGCTCGTCCTCGGGGAGGACCACCGAGGCGTCGGGGTGGGCGATGACGACCTGCCGGGTGTCCTCGCCCAGCACCGCCAGCAGGGCGTCCAGGGCCTCGGCGGTGCCCAGCGGCCGGACGCCGCGCCGGCGCAGCTGGTCGGCGACGGCGGTGCCCATGCCGACCTCGCCCCACAGGCCCCAGTCGACGCTCAGCCAGGGGCGGCCGTGCGCATGGGCGAAGGCGTCCAGGTAGGCGTTGGCGGCGGCGTACCCGGCCTGGCCGAGGTTGCCGAAGGTCCCGGAGACCGAGGCGAACAGCACGGCGAAGTCCAGGTCCGTTCCGGCGAGGGCGGCGGCGAGTTCGTGGACGCCGTCCACCTTGGGCCGCAGCACCGCGGCGAGGTCGGCGGGCGCGGCGGAGCGGATCAGGCCGTCCTTGAGGGTGCCGGCGGCGTGCACGACGCCGTGCAGTTCGCCGAAGTCCGCACGGATCCGGTCGACGACGGCGCCGAGTTCGCCCGGGGCGGTGATGTCGGCCGCGTACGAGACGACCGTGCAGCCGGGGAGGTCGGCGGCGGGGGCACCGGCGCCGCCGGAGCGGCTGACCAGCGCGACCAGGCCGGCGCCCTCCCGGGCGAGGCGGGCGGCCAGCTCGCGGCCCAGCCCGCCGTGCCCACCCAGCAGCAGGTAGCGGCCGCCGGGCCGGACCGGCCGCCCGCCCGGACGGGCCGGGCGGGTGCGCACCCGCACCGGTTCGTGGCGCACGCCCCGCCGGTAGGCGACCTCGGTGGGGCCGTCGCCGAGCTCGCCCGCCAACGCGTCGGCGGAGGCGCCGTCCAGGTCGATCAGGCGCGGGCGCAGCCCCGGGTACTCGATCGCGGCGGTGCGCACCAGGCCCCACAGCGCGGCGCGGGCGGGCACCGGGACGTCGCCGTCCACGACCGGCTGGCCGGACGCGGTCACCGCGAAGAAGCGGGCGTTGCGCCGGCGTTCGCCGAGGGTCCTGAGCGCGGCCAGGCAGCCGTGCAGGCCCTGGTCGAGTTCGGCCTGCCGCTCGCGCGCGGGCCCGGTGTTCCACAGGTGCACGACCCCGGTCACCGGCTCGCCCAGCGACTCCCACAGCCGGCGGAAGGACTCCTCGTCGGCGGCGGGCAGCAGGACGCGGTCGGCTCCGCCGGTGGCGGTGTCCGTGCCGAGGACGGCCTCCACCACGCGGGCGCCCTCCGCCCGCAGTCGGCGGGCGGTGCGCTCGGCGGGGTCGTCCCCGGCGGCGCCGTCGGCGGCGCCGTGGTGCAGCAGCACCCAGGTGCCCCCGGCCGGCTCGCGGACCGGGCCGGGCGTCTCGCGCCAGCGGATCCGGGAGAGCGGGTGGGCGGGGCCCGCCGCCCGCCCGGTGGTGCGGCGCATCCGCAGGCCGGTGAACTCGACGAGGACCTCGCCGGAGGGGCCGAGCAGCAGGGCGTCCGCCGTCGCGTAGGCGCCCTCGTCGCCGGTGCGGCGCACCAGCACGGTCGCGCCGCCCGTCCGTCCGGACAGTTCGGCGTGCACGGCGATCCGGGCGAGGCCGATCGGCAGCACGGGCCGCGGGCCGTCGGCGAGGTCCTGGAGCGCGCAGGCGGCGGCCTGGAACACGCCGTCCACCAGCAGCGGGTGGGCGTGCCAGGGCAGCGGTTCGGCGTCGGTGGCCAGTACGGCGCGGGCCGTGCCGTCCCCGACGGCCAGCTCGCGGACGGTGCGGAAGTCGGGCCCGTAGGCGAGGCCCTCGCGGGCCCAGCCCCGGTACAGCTCGGCCGGGTCGACCGTGCGCGGCGCGGTGACCTGCCAGGCCGTCGGGCCGGGGCTCCCGGCGCCGAGCAGGCGCCCCGTGCCGGTGGACAGGGCCTTGCGCTCACCCGCCAGGACGGTGCTCAGCTCGAAGCCGGTCCGGTCGGTCCCGGTGCGCCGCACGTCGAGGCGCACGGCGGCCGAGGCGTCCTCGGCGAGGGTGAGCGGGCGCAGGAAGGCCACGTCGGTGAGCTCCGACGGTGCGAAGGGGCGCAGCCCGGCGATGCCCGCGAGGGCCATCTCCAGCTGCACGGCGGCCGGCAGCAGGCCGAGGCCGTCGGCGCGGTGCTGGGCGATGAGGGGCTCGCGCCCGGCGAAGGTCTTCTCGTAGGTCTCGCGCGTCGCGTGGACGTCGTTCGTCCCGTGCGTCCCTCGGGTGTCGTTCGTCCCGTGGGTCGCGTGGGTGTCGGCTCGATGCGTCGTCACTGGCCCTCGTTCCCGTTCTCGTAACGGCGGTCGAACAGCGGGTGGCCGACGGCGCTCGCCGCGAGGCGGCGGGCGGGGGGCGCGGTCAGCTCCTGCCGGTGGAAGGGGTAGCCGGGGATGGTGGTGGTGCGCCGGTCCCGGCCGGCGTGCAGGGCGCTCCAGTCCAGGTCGGCACCGGTGCGGTTGTGGTGGGTGGTCAGGGCCGCGTGCAGCTGGGCCTGGTCGTCGCGGTCGCGGTGGAGGGTGGGGATCCAGGCCGGGTGCGGTTCGGCGAGGACGGTCCGGGCCAGCGGCAGCAGCTGGGGGTGCGGGCCGACCTCCCAGACGGTGTCCGGGGCGCCCTCGCCGAGCACGGCGAGGGCCTGGGCGAAGCGCACGGGCTCGCGGATCGCCGCCGCCCAGTGCTCGGGGTCGGTGGCGGTGGTGTCGGTGTGCCAGCGGCCGGTGAGGGTGGAGGCGAACGGGAGGGCCGGTGCCTTGAGCGGCGTCCGCGCGACGGCCTCCGCGAACGGCCGGACGGCCGGCTCCATCGCGGCGGAGTGGAAGGCGTGGCCGACGGCGAGCCGCTGGGTGCGGTGCGGGGTCCGCTCGCAGTACCGCGCGACGGCCTCGGCCGGGCCGGTGACCGTGTGCACCCGCGGCGCGTTGTACGCCGCGATCTCGACGCCGGGGTGGGCCCGCAGCTCCTCGACGAGGGTGTCCGCGTCGGTGTGGACGACGGCCATCGCCCCGCCCGCGCCGTGGCACTCCTGCATCAGGGCCCCGCGCAGCGCGGTCAGGCGCAGCAGGTCGGGCAGGTCGAGGACGCCGGCGGCCCAGCCCGCGGTGAGTTCGCCGAGGCTGTGGCCCGCGACGGCGTCGGGGTGCACGCCCGTTCCGGCGAGCAGCCGGACCAGGGCGACCTGGACGCTGACGATGGCGGGCTGCGCGTAGCGGGTCTCGTCCAGCAGGTGCCGGGCGTCGCCGTGGAGCAGGTCGGACAGCGGGACGTCGAGGTGCGGGCGCAGCAGGTCGGCGCATTCGTTCAGTGCGTCGCGGAAGGCCGGTTCGGTGGCGAGCAGGCCGCTCGCCATGGACCGGTACTGCGAGCCCTGGCCGGTGAACAGGAAGGCCGTGGTGGGCCGGCCGGTGGGCCGGACCGCCGGGGTGCGGCCGTCGGCGACCTCGGTGAGGCGCTCGGCCAGTTCGCGGGCGGTGCCGCCGTGCACGGCGACCCGCCAGCGGTGGGCGGCCCGGCCGGTGTTGGCGGTGTAGGCGATGTCGCCGAGTTCGTCGGCGGTCGCGGAGCCCAGGCGGTCGGCGTAGGCGGCGGCCAGGGTGCGGACGGCGTCCTGGTCGGCGGCCGTCACCCGGATCAGGTGGCTCTGCCGGGCCTCCGGGGTGCGGGCCGGGACGGCCGGCGGTTCCTCCACGATGACGTGGGCGTTGACGCCGCCCATGCCGAAGGCGCTGACCGCCGCCCGGCGCACCCGCCCGCCGCCGCGCGGCCAGTCGAGGGCGCGGTCGGCCAGGTAGAACGGCGAACCCTCGAACTTCACGTGGTCGTTGGGGCGGCGCAGGTGCAGCGAGGGCGGGATCGTGCCGTGTTCCATCGCGAGCAGGACCTTGACCAGGCCGGCCAGTCCGGCGGCCGGCTCCAGGTGCCCGATGTTGGACTTCACCGACCCGAGCGCGCAGAACTGCGCGCGGTCGGTGTACCGCCGCCAGGCCCGGGTCAGCCCCTCGACCTCGATCGGGTCGCCCAGGCCGGTTCCGGTGCCGTGGGCCTCCATCAGGTCGATCGTGTCCGGGGACACGCCGGCGTCCCGCAGCGCCGCCAGCACCACGTCCTCCTGGGCGCCGCTGCTCGGCACCGTCAAGCCGCTGGTGCGGCCGCCGTGGTTGACGGCGCTGCCGCGGATGACGCCCCGGATCCGGTCGCCGTCGCGCAGCGCCGCCGCCAGCGGTTTCAGCACCACCGACACCACGCCCTCGCCCGGCACGAAGCCGTCGGCGGCCGCGTCGAACGGCCGGATCGCGTCCGAGGGCGAGAACGACCGCAGCCGGGAGCCCAGTTGGAAGTACTGCGGCGACATGCCCAGGTGCACCCCGGCGACGATGGCCTGCTCGCACTCGCCCGCGCGCAGCGAGCGCACGGCGGTGTGCAGGGCGACCAGCGAGGAGGAGCACAAGGTGTCGATCGTCATGCTCGGACCGCGCAGGTCCAGGAAGTGGCTCAGCCGGTTGGCCAGGATCGCGTTGTGGTTGCCCAGCCCGGCGGCCGTCTCGACGACCTCGCCGACGACCATGTCCCGGTAGTGCTGGTAGCTGGCCCCCACGAACACGCCGGTGGAGGTCTGCTCCCGGCCGGCCGGGCCGGCGTCCTCCAGGGCGCGCCAGGCCGACTGGATCAGGTGGCGCTGCTGGGGGTCGATCCACTGGGCCTCGGCGGGCGAGAGGCGGAAGAACCCGGCGTCGAAGTCGGTCAGTCCGTCGACGAAGCCGGCCCGCCGCAGGTACACGGTGCCGGGCTCGCCCTCGGTGCCGTAGTACGCGTCGATGTCCCAGCGGGAGGCGGGCACTTCGCGCAGGCAGTCCTGGCCGTCGGTCAGGACGCGCCAGAGCTCGGCGGGGTTCGCGGCGTTCGGGAAGACGCCGTCGACGCCGATGACGGCGATGTCGTGGCGCTCGTCGTCGTGGCGGGGGCCGTCGTCACGGGGACCGTCGTCCTGGTGGTCGTCGCGCGGAGCGGCAGTAGCCGCGGGGGTCACGGGGACCTCCCTGGCCGCGGGGGCCTCGGTGCGCTCCGGCGGGGCAGCGGGGTCCGGCTCGGCCGGGCCGTCGGCGACGCCGTACTCCTCGCGCAGCGCGGCGGACAGCCGGTCGACCGTGCCGACCTCCAGCAGCAGCGTGATCGGGATGTCCACGTCCAGCCGGGACCGGATGTCCTGGGCCAGCGAGACGGCCAGGACCGAGTCGAGCCCCAGCTCCTGGAGCGGCCGGTCGCCTTCGAGGGTGTCGGCGTCCAGTTCCAGGGCGGACGCCACCCACTGGGCGAGCGTCGCTCGGAGGGCGCCGCCGGTCCGCCGGGGCGGGGGCGGCGGTGCGGTGGGCCGGGTGCCGCCGGTGGGCGCGGTCGCGGGTGCGCCGTGGGCGCTCTCCCGCCGCGGGTCGGGCTCGGGTGCCGGCCCCGGCGGGGTCGGCGAGATCCGCTTCCAGGTGATCCCGCGGGCCTCCAGCACGGGCTGGTCGCCGTCCAGGATCACCAGGCTCGCGCTGAGCAGCCCGGCGTCGGGGCCGGCCTCCCGGTCGCGTCGGGCGTGCACCCGGGCGGTGGCGGGCAGCGGGCCGCGGACGGTGAGCCGCTCGACGGCGAAGGGGACGTACAGTCCCCGCGCGCCGCAGGCGGCGAGCGCGACCTGGAAGGCGCCGTCGAGCAGCCGGGCGTCCAGCGGCCCGTACGGCCGGTCGTCGGCGCGGAGGGTGCCGACGGCCTGTCCGGGGGTGGTGGACAGCGCGGTGACGGTGCGGTAGCCGGGGCCGTAGTGCAGCCCGGCCTGTTCGTGGGCCCGGTACATCGCGTCGAGGTCCACGGGTGCCAGGCCGTGGGCGGCGGGCGGGGCGAGGGGGGACGGCGCCTCGGCGGCGGCCACCTCGCCATCGCAGACCAGTGCCCCGGCGGCGTTGCGGAACCGGACGGAGGGTCCGTCCTGCTCGGCCGTGAGGGTGTCGGCGCCTTCGACGGGCATCCGGAAGGTCAGGTCGCGCAGGGTGAAGCCGTCCCGGCCGAGGAGTTCGGCGACCCGGCCGGGGTACGCGGCGCCGGGCAGGGTCGGCCGCCCGAGCACGAGGTGCTCGGCGGCCTCGGGCTGCCCGTCCCAGCGGCGCACGGACGGACCGGCCGGCGCGGGCGCGGCAACGGGGACCGCTGCGGCCACGGGGGCGGGGGCCGGGGCCGGCCACAGGAAGCGCTCCTCGTGCGGTGCGGTCGGGAACCGCACGCCCGCCCGACCCGGGCCGGTGGACAGGTCCACCCCGGTGATGAACTGCCTTGCGGCGTCGTCGAGTTGCTCCCTGGAGGCGCCGGGGTCGAGCGGCTCCCGGCCGGCCCTGGCCGTGCCGGAGACCACGCCGGTGTGCAGCGAGCGCGAGGTGCCCGCCCCGGCCAGGAACAGCCGGAGCTTGTCGTCGAGCTGCTCCACGCCGTTCACCACGCAGGCGAGTCGGTGCGCCTGGGCCGGGCGGCGCAGGGCGGCCTCGCTCAGCGCGGCCAGCGGCGGGCAGTGCGGGGAGTCCAGCATCAGGACGAGCCGCTCGGCGAGGGTGCGCAAGGCCGCCTCCGAGCCGGCCGACAGGACGACCAGCCGGGGCCCGCCGTCCTGCACCGGGGCGGTGTCCGGCGCGGCCTCCAGCACGACGTGCGCGTTCACGCCGCCGAAGCCGAAGCTGCTGACGCCCGCCGCCTTCGGCCCGTCCCACGGCAGTGCCCGGTCGGCGACGACCAGCGGGGAGCCGGCGAAGTCGAACGCCCGGTTCGGGGTGCGGTAGTTGAGCGAGGGCGGGATGGTCGCCGCCTGGAGCGCGAGGACGGTCTTGATCAGGCCGGCGATGCCGGCGGCGGGCTCCAGGTGGCCGAGGTTGGTCTTCACCGATCCGACCGGGAGCGGCCGGGCCTCCTCCCGGCCCCGGCCGAGGACGGCGTGCAGGGCCTCCAGCTCGATCAGGTCGCCCAGCGGGGTGCCGGTGCCGTGCGCCTCGATGTAGCCGATGTCCTCGGCGGTGCGGCCGGCGGCGGCGAGGGCCTTGCGCAGCACCGCCTCCTGGGCGGGCTTGCTGGGCGCGGTGAGGAATCCGGCGCTGCCGCCGGTGTGGTTGACGGCGGTGCCGCGGATCACCGCGAGCACCGGGTCCCCGTCGTGCTCGGCGTCGGCGAGCCGCTTGAGGACGACCACGCCGCAGCCCTCACCCCGTACGTAGCCGTCCGCCGCCTCGTCGAAGGTGCGGCACCGCCCCTGCGGGGACAGCATGCCGGTGCGCGCGTAGGAGCGGGACTTGTCCGGGGTGAGCACCAGGTTGGCCGCGCCGACCACGGCGGCGTCGACGTCGCCCGCGCGCAGGTGCATGGCGGCCTGGTGCAGGGCGACCAGGGAGGAGGAGCAGGCGGTGTCCACCACGATGCTCGGTCCCGACCAGTCGAAGACGTGCGACAGCCGGTTGGCGATCATCGACATGGCGGTACCGGTGGCCGCGTGCGGGTCGGCGTGGCCGGTGCTGCGGGCGACCAGTTCGGGGAAGTCGCTGGCGATCGTGCCGACGAAGACGCCGGTGTCCGCGCCGAGCGAGGTGTGGTCGTGGCCGCAGCTCTCCAGCGCCTCGGCCGTGACACTGAGCAGCAGGCGCTGGAGCGGGTCCATCCGCCGGGCCTCGCGGTCGGTGAGGCCGAAGCGCGCGGGGTCGAAGTACTCGACGCCGTCGAGCCAGCCGGTCGGCACGTCGTCGGTGTCGGACCACAGCTCGGCCCAGCCGCGCCGCCCGGCCGGGGCCGGGCCGACGCCCGAGGCGCCGTCCATCAGGTTGCGCCAGAACTCGTCCGGGGTGGCGGCGCCGGGGAAGCGGCAGGCCATGCCGACGACGGCCAGCGCACCGTCCTCGGCCGGGCACGGGGCGGGCTGCGGCCGCGCGGCGGCGGGCGCCGGGGCCACGGGCGGGGCCTGCTCCCGGACGACGACCGGGGCCGGTACGGGGGCCGCAACGGCCTCGACCACGACCACGACCTCGGTCTCGGTCTCGGTCTCGGTCTCGGTCTCGGCCACCGGTACGGCCTCGACCACCGGTACGGGCAGGGCCACGGGCGCGGGCACGGTCGGTGCCGGTTCCCCCTCCCCCGCGCCCAGCAGCCGGGCCAGCTTGGCCGGCGTGCCGGTCGCGAAGACGTCCGCCGCGCTGATCCGCAGGCCCAGTGCCGTGCTCAGCTGCGCCGCGGCCACCGTGACGCTGGCCGAGTCGCCGCCGAGGTCGAAGAAGTTGTCGTCCGCGGTGAACTCGGTGTGCCCGAGCGTGGCGGCGAAGACCCGGGCGATCCCGGCGGTGCGGTCCTGCACCGCCGGGCGCGCCGGCTCCGCCCCGTCGGCCGCGCGGACGATGTTGTCCCGCTTCGGCTCGGGCAGCCGGGTGCGCGCGACCTTGCCGTTGTCGGTGAGCGGGAGGGCGTCGATGCGCACGTAGGCGTCGGGGACCATGTAGTCCGGCAGCGCGGCGCGCACGAAGGCGTCCAGCCGGGACTTGGTGGCCGTCGCTCCGCCGACCAGGTAGGCCGTCAGGCGCGGTTCGCCGCGCCCCTCGAAGCGGGCGGCGCCGACGACGGCCGCGGTGATGCCGTCGAAACGCTCCAGCACCCGCTCGATCTCGGCCGGTTCGATCCGGTTGCCGCGCACCTTCACCTGGGCGTCGGCCCGGCCCAGCCATTCGACGGCGCCGTCCGGGTGCAGCCGCACCTCGTCCCCGGTGCGGTACAGGCGTACGCCGCTGGTGGGGTGGACGACGAAGGCGTCCGCCGTGAGGTCCGGGCGGTGGGCGTAGCCGCGGGCGAGCCCGGCGCCGGAGAGGTGGAGGGCGCCGGTGCCGCCGGCCGGGACGGGCTCCGAGCGCTCGTCCAGGACGTGCAGCCGGAGGTTCGGCAGGGGTTCGCCGAGCGGCAGCAGGGCGTCGGTGTCGGTGACCCGGTGGCAGGAGACCCAGATGGTGGCCTCGGTCGGGCCGTAGAGGTTCCAGAGTTCCCGGGCGGAGGCGTGCAGCTGCCGGGCGACGCTCGCCGGCAGCGCCTCGCCGCCGGACAGGACGGTGAGCGAGGCGGGCGGGGTCCAGCCGGTCTCCAGCAGCAGGCGCCACAGGCTCGGGGTCGCCTGGGCGACGGTCACCTCGCCGGTCAGTTCGGCCAGCCGGTGCGGGTCGCGCGCGGTCTCGCGGGAGGCGAGGACGACGGTGGCGCCGAGCGTCAGCGGCAGGAGCAGCTCCAGCAGGGAGATGTCGAAGGCCACCGTGGTGTGCGCGAGCACCCGGGCGTCGGCCGGTACGGCCAGGCGGGTGCCGATGCCGGTGAGGAAGTTGGCCAGGGCGCCGTGCTCGACCTCGACGCCCTTGGGGTCGCCGGTGGATCCGCTGGTGAACAGCACGTACGCGAGGTCGCGGCCGCCGACCGGGGCCGGCACGGCCATCGCGGCGCCGTCCGCCTCCGGCACGCGCAGGGCGGCGCCGAGCGACCGGCCGAGGGCGTGGGTGCGGTCGTCGGTGAGGACCAGGTCGCAGCGGGCGACCTCGGTGTAGCGGCGCAGCCGGTCGGCCGGGTAGCCCGGGTCCAGCGGCAGGAAGGCGGCGCCGGCCCGCAGGACGCCGAGCAGGGCGGGCAGCAGGTGGGGGCCGCGTTCGGTCAGGATGCCGACCACCGAGCCGGGTTCGATGCCGTGGTCGTGGAGGCGGGCGGCGATCGCGTCCGCCCAGGCGTCGAGGTGGGCGTAGTCGAGGGTGCGGTCGCCGCAGCGCACGGCGACGGCGCGGGGCCGCTCGGCGACGGCGGCGGCCACCAGGTCGAGCACGGTCGGGCCCTCGGCGGCGTCCGATTCGGCCCCGGTCGCCGGAGCATCGGTGCTCGCACGTGCCGAGGCGTCCCCGGTGCGACCGCTCGCCACGGGCGTCCCGTCCTCGCCGTGGAACAGCGCGGCCAGGAAGAGGTCCTCGACCCGCTCGGTGAACGCCAGCGCCTCCTCGGAGTCCATGGCGGTCTCCCGGACGAACACCGTGGGCGGGCCGTCCTGCACGCACAGCAGCGCGACCTCGGTGTGCGGTTCGGCGGAGGCCTCCTCGCCCGCGCCGCGCTCCAGGACCATGACCCGGGTGAAGGCCGGCTCCCGCTCGCCCAGCGGGCGCCCGGCCAGGCCGAGCCGGGCCTCCAGGTCGGCGGCGTAGCCGCCCTTCTCGGCGGCCCGGTCGAGCTTGCGGCGCAGCGTCGCGGCGGTGTCCTCGGTGTCGAAGCGGACGGGGTGGCGGGCGGCGACGAGTCCGTGGGTGCGCTCGGCGAGGTCCCGCGCGGCGGACGGCGACCAGGCGAAGTCGAAGCCCCCGGGGGCGTCCTGACCGGCCGGGGCGTCCGTGCGCTCGGCGACCGTACGCCCGGCGTCCGCGCTCTCGGCGTCCGTACGCTCGGCGACCGCGCGCAGGAAGGCGCGGACGACCTCGACGGTGTCCTCGCGCGAGGCGGGGGTGAACGCCAGCTCGTAACGGCCGTAGTGGGCCGTGGCGGCGGTGAAGTCCCCGGCGGGCAGCCGGGCCGGGCGCAGGTCCGTCAGGCGGGCGCGCCACCAGGGCTCGTGGGGTCGCAGCTGCTCCTGGGCGGCGGCGAGGGCGGCGAGCAGGTCCTGCGGGGCGGGCGGCACCGGGGCGCCCTCGACGATGCCGAGGCACTGGGCGGCGGCCTGCCCGCTGAGGGCGGTACCGTCGACGGCGGTGAAGTCGCTGAGCACGAGGTCGGCGTCCGGTCCGGCCAGGGTCAGCGCGGAGGTGGTCACGGAGAGCGCGGTGGTGCCGGTGCGGGCGTCGGCGCGGGGGATCGAGCGGACCTGCCGGGTGAACACCGCGCCCTGCCCGGTGAGGTACACGGGCAGCCCGAGCGGGTTGGGGAAGGAGCCGTAGTCGAGGGCCTTGGCGGTGCGGACGGCTTCGGCGGCGGTGGTGCCGGCGTGGATGACGCCGCCGTCGGCCATCCGGGCGGCGCGGCGGTAGAAGCGGCGTTCGCGGCCGGCCGTGTCGACCGGTTCGGGCAGGGTGCCGGCCACCAGGTGCGGGACGAGGTCGCCGAACAGTTCGATGCCGGTCTCGGCCGTCTCGTAGGTCAGCGACAGGGCGGTGGAGTGCTCGCGGATCGGGAACCAGCGCTCCAGCAGCACGCTTCCGGCGTCGACGGTCTCCGTCATGCGGTGCCAGGTGGCGGCGTGGCGGGTGGCGCCCTCGTACAGCGCCCAGGCCGGGACGTGGCTGCCGGCGTAGCGGGGCAGCGGGCCGTCGTGGAAGTTGACGGCGGCGATCCTGGGCAGCGCGAGCACGTCCGCGGGCAGGATCCGGAAGTTGACGGTGCTGAGCAGGTAGTCGAACGGCCGTCGGGAGAGCAGCTCCCGGAGGTCGCCGCGCGGGTCGAGCAGCGGTATCCGGTGTTCGGCGGCCCAGGCGGCCGCGGCCGGGTCGTCGCTGAGGACGCCCTCGATGTGCACGCCGGCGTCGAGGAGCCGGGCGGCGCACGCGGTCAGGACCCGGGTGCCGCCGATGAGGTAGCAGTTCGTCGTCATGCGCGGGCCTCGGCGGCCGGGGCGGCGTCGGAGCTGACGGGAGGAGTTGTCGGGTCCATCTCAGCTGTCTGTTCCGCGACCCAGGCGTCGATTTGGGAGACCACCTCCTCGTCGAGGGAGAGCTGCCCGGGGGCCCAGTGCGGGTTCGCCAGGCCCCGGTGGGTGCGCTCGCACATCGCCCAGTCCTCGTAGTTGGCCTTGTCCCACAGCGCGAAGACGGCCTCGTGGGAGAAGTCCTCCTTGGCGGTCTCGGAGGGGTGGAAGAGCCAGAAGTGCCGGACCAGGCAGGTGCCGGGGCTCTCCGGCCAGACCCACTGCATCATCACGTAGTCGGCGGTGAAGCCGAACAGCAGGTTGGGCAGGATGGTGATCCAGTTGATCCGCTGCCGGTCGGCCTCGGGCACCAGCGGCATCGGTTCGCGGCGGCTGCGGCCGGTCATGGAGACGGAGTTGAAGCCGCCGCGGATCGACTGCCAGGCGCCGACGATGTCGCCCTGGAGGTCGTAGGTGCCGGCGTCGTCGAAGTCGGTGATCCGGTGCAGGTCCTTGTGGGCGGTCGGGAAGTGCAGGCTCTCGTTGACGTTGTGCGCGACGAGCTTCCAGTTGGAGGCGACCGGGTAGTCCTTGGCCTCCATGCACTCCAGTTCGTCCAGGTGGTAGACGCGGGCGAACTCGCCGAACTCGCCGAGGGATTCGTCCAGGTCCGGGGCGTCGTCGGAGAAGGCGATGAAGACGACGCCGTGCCGGATCTCGGTGCGGATCGGCAGCAGCCCGTTCTTCTCCTTGGCGAAGAAGTGGTCGAGGTAGGTGCCGTTGAGGCTCTTGAGCGCGCCGTTGCGGTCGTACACCCAGCAGTGGTAGAGGCAGACCAGGCTCTGCCGCCTGCCGGAGGCCTCCTCGACCAGCTTGTAGCCGCGGTGGCGGCAGTAGTTGTGGTAGGCCTGGATACCGTCGTCGCCGTGCAGCAGCAGGACGGATCCGGTACCGATGTTCAGGGTGCTGAACGCGCCCTTCTCCTTGAGTCGGGAGACGTGGTCCACGGGCAGCCAGCGGCGGCCGTAGATCCGCTCCATCTCCCTGCGGTGCTGCTCCTCGCCGGTGTAGAACTCGTGCGACCGGCCGGTCCCGCCGGTCTCGAAGTACGGTCTCTGCTCGGGCTGTTCGCTGATCAGGTCGTACATGCTGGCGGCATTGGTCATCTGCTGGCTCCCTCGGCGGACTGGAACGACTGCTGCGGCAGTGCTGTGACGGACCATCGGACGGGCGGGGCGGCTCAGCCCGCGGGGTCGTAGATCCGCTGGTCCTGCGGCACTCCGGCGCTGTCGTAGAGGCGCTCCAGGGCGTCCGGCGCGTAGATCTCGTACCCCTCGACGATGCCGCCGATCAGGCCGAGCATCCGATCGGTCCACTCCTGGGTGGCGCTCATCGCGGACATCGTGGCGCGGAAGAAGGGCGGCAGTTCGGTGAGTTCGCCGAGGGTGGTGGTGAAGTCGTAGACGTCGCCGCTCTCCTCGTCGCGGAGCTTGTTGTACTCCGCGAGCGCCTCCTCCATCGGCCGCTCCCCGGCCAGCCCCTGGTGGAGCCGGTCGGCCAGCAGCTGGCCGTGCAGGAAGGCGTCGGTGATGCCCCACCCGGTGTACGGGTCCTTGTGGTAGCCGGCGTCGCCGACCAGGGCCCAGCCCGGACCGTAGGCGCGGCGGTAGTAGTTGTCCGGGTAGCGCATCGGCTTGAAGTCCTCCACGCGCCGCCCCTGGTCCCGCAGTTGGACGCCCATCTCGGGGGACACGTCGTCGAACACGGCCTGGAAGCGGCCCTCGACGTCCTGGCGGAACTCCTTGAGCTGGCGGCGGGTGCAGATGGTCGCCAGCATCTGGAGCCCGTCGTTGGTCGGCCAGGTGCCGAACCAGCGCTCGTTCATGCCGGTCTTGTGGTGCAGGCCCCAGTCCTCCAGCCCGGTGTAGTAGGAGTAGTAGATGAACCCGGCGGCCGGGCGCACGTTGTAGAGCTCGGCTCCGGTGCGCTTGGCCACCGTCGAGTGGAAGCCGTCGGCGCCGACCACCACGGTCGAGCGGAACTCCCGCTCCGGGCCGTCGCCTTCGCGGCCGCGGATGCCGACCACCTGGTCGCCGTCGAAGACCAGGTCGGTCAGGGTGAAGCCCTCCAGCACCTCCGCGCCCGCCCGGCGGGCCGCGTTGACGAGGATCTCGTCGAGCACGGTGCGGCGCGGGCAGTAGACGGCGTCCACGCCGTCGACCGGCTCGGCGAAGCCGTTGAGCTCGATCCCGCGGTAGGCGTAGTGCATCGTGCGCAGCGCCGGCGTTCCGGCGCCGACGATCTCGTCGAGCAGCCCCCATTCCTTGAGCTTCAACAGCCCGGCCTGATGGATGTAGTGCGTCGACACGGAGTCGCTGGGAAACGAGGCCCGGTCCACCACCAGCACCCGGTGGCCCTGCCGGGACAGCAGCATGGCCAGCGGCGATCCGGCGCAGCGGGCACCGACAACAATGACGTCGTACACGAGATCCCCCACGGATTCGAATTGGTCACCCCACGGCGGCAACTGGCTCGCTCGAACACCCCGGCGACCGGCCCTCCGTATTGATCAGGAGGCTACGTAATCCCCTAGGGAAGGTCAAGAGTTGGTAGTGCCCAGGCAATTCCACGGCTGTCTACGCGCCTCACCACCGGTGACTTGTCCGACCAAAGACGGACATACCAGGGCACACATCTTGCTCACATTCCTGAGACATGTCATTTCTCTGATTACCCCGGTAATCACCGCCGGAAGGACCCCGGAATCACTGGGGTGAAGTAACTCGTGAAGTTCGCAGGGAAATCCGGCCGCGACGTGGCCGAAAATCACCGGAGCCGCCGGGCGACCGGCCGCTACGCCGACCCGGCCCCCCACCGCTCCTCCAACCGGGCCACGTGCCGGAGGGAGTACCTGCTGCCCAGCGCCGCGGACCGGCGGTACCAGGCGAGCGCCTCCGGGAGCCTGCCGACCTCGCGGAGCAGGTCGCCCATCTCGCGCAGCGCCCGGCGGTCGCCGTTGTCGACGCGGCCCTCCAGCCACGCGTAGGCATCGTCGAGCCGCCCCGCGTCCCAGAGCATCCAGACGGCCTCCCGGTAGGCGTCCCGGATCCGGCTGTCGGCCGCCCTCGCGTACCAGGTCAGCGCGGTGTCGATCCGCCCGGCCTCCTGGTGGAGGGCGGCGATGTGCAGCAGCGCGGAGTCGTCCCCGTGCCGGGAGGCCTCCCGGTACCAGTGCAGCGCCCGGGCCGGCTGCTTCCCCAGGCGGTAGAGCGCGGCCGCCTGGTGCATGGCCAGCACGTCGGACAGCTCCGCCGCCCGCAGGTAGTACGGCAGGGCGCCGTCGAGGTCGCCCTCGGCCTTCAACAGGTCGGCCAGCGGCCGCAGGGCCACCTTGTCGCCGCCGCGCACGGCGCGCCGGTACCACTCGATCGCCTCCTCGACCCGGTCCGCGGCCTGGAGGTGCTCCGCCGCCTCGCGCAGGGCGGTGGTGTCTCCGGCGGCCACCGCCTCCTCGTAGGAGCGCAGTCCGCCCTCCCGGTCACCGGTGGTCCAGCGCAGGTGGGCGGCCTCGCGGTGCGCCTTCTCGTCGCCGTCCCGCGCCCGGCCCTGCAACCACGCCAGGGCCTCGGGCGCCCGGCCGTGCCGACGCAGCACGGCCGCCGCCGAGCGCAGCGCCTGGCTCTTGCCACCCGTCTGGGCGGCGCGCTGGTAGAGGGTGATCGCCTCCTCGTCCTGCCCGTCGTGCTCCAGCTGGCGCGCCGCTTCCAGCGCGGCGTGGGTGTCGCCGGCGTCGGCGCGCTCGCGCAGCCAGGAGATCGCCTCGGCCAGGTCGCCGCTCTCGCTGAGCAGGCTCGCCGCCGACCGGACGGCCTGGCTGTCGCCGGCCTCCGCCGCGGCCTGGTACCAGGCCACCGCCTCCCGCGGGCGGCCGGTCTCGTGCAGGAGCCGCGCGCCCACCACGAGCGTGTCGGTGTCCCCGGTGGTCACGGCCGTGTGGAAGGAGTACGCGTTGACCACGGGGTGGGCGCCGTGGTTGCTGGCCAGGAACTGCACGGCCGTCTCCTTGGCGGTGGCCTGGGCCAGCGACAGCCGGGGGTCCCGGTGCGCCAGGGCGGCCAGCCCGAGCAGCTCACTGCCCGTCAGGGAGTTGGGGACGTTGACGCCCGCCTCCTCGATCAGCATCAGCGCGGCGGCGTTCGGGAGCTCCTCGCCCCCCTCCCCCGTCAGCATCCGGGCGGAGTCGGACACCGTCCCGATCACCAGGACCGGGGCGCGGCGGGTGTCGGACAGCGCCTGCCTGATCTCGTCGTGGATCCGCTGGGCCGTCACCCCCTGGACGGCGTCCAGGTAGCGGTCGATCCGGTCCAGCCACACCACCGTCCGCGGCCCGGCCCCCGCCAGCGCCTGGAGCACCTGCCCGGTGTCGGAGGGATTGGCCGGGTACCACAGCCGCCAGTCGGCGGGCAGCGACCGCACCGCCTCCCAGCAGCTGCGCGTCTTGCCGGTCGACGGTGCACCGCGCGCGATGACGATGCCGCTGTGCCCGCCGACCCCCAGCCGCACCACGTCCAGCAGCGCCCGGTCGTGCAGACGGTCCACGTACGGGGTCAGGGTCGGCAGGGTGGCGGGCATGTCCGGGAACGCGAAGGTCGGACGGACGCCGAGGGCGATCGGATCGAGCAGGTCCGCGACGGCGTGCCCGTACGGGGGCTCCGCCGCCGCCGCGATCCACAGGTTCCGGGCGCGCAGGGCGGCCTCCCCCGCCGCGACCGCCGCCCCGCCCCCCGCCATCCGGGCCAGCACCGACGCCACCGCCACCGCGTCGTGCGGGTTGGGCGGCAGCTGGGGCGAGCGCAGCAGGCGGCGGACGCTGTCCCGCTCCGGTGCGGCGGCGAGCGAGTCGTCCAGCCGGACGGCGCCCGCGATGTCCGCCAGGGACGGCGCGCCGGCCGCGAGGTACAGGTCGTGCAGGGCGTCCTTGAGGTCCCGCAGCGGCCCCGGCGGCGCCCACGGACGGGTCAGCAGCCGCGGGCGCCGCCGCCCCTCCCCGGGGGGGGGGGGGGCGGCGCCCCGCCGGCGGCGCGGCCCCCCCCCCCGCCCCGGGGGCCGGGCGCGGGCCCCGCCGCGGCCTCCGGCGGCGACGTGGCGGGCGACCTGCGCCGGGCCCGGGCGCTG
>NZ_JBHZCN010000095.1:0-37223 GCF_042755465.1 Kitasatospora sp. NPDC059160
GCCCCGGCGGCAGCCGGGCCGGGCGCGACCCCGCTCGCGGACCGCCTCGCGGCCCTGCCGGAGTCCGAACGCGCCCTGCTGCTGGTCGAGTTGGTCCGCACCGCCACTGCCGCGGTGCTCGGGCACGGCGGACCGCAGGCCGTCGAGCAGGACCGCTCCTTCACCGAGCAGGGCTTCGACTCGCTGGCCGCCGTCGACCTGCGCAACCGGCTGAACGCGACCACCGGCCTGGCACTCTCCAGCACCCTGGTCTTCGACCACCCGAGCCCGGCGGCGCTGGCCGCCCACCTGGGCGACGCGCTGCTGCCGTCGGTCCCCGGCGTCGGCGAGGACCGGGCGGAGGACCGGTCGGCGAATCGGTCGGCGGAGCCGCCGGTCGAGGCCGCCGACGACCCGATCGCCATCGTCGGAATCGGCTGCCGCTACCCCGGCGGGGTGCGCTCCGCCGAGGAGCTGTGGCAGCTGGTCGCCGACCGGGTCGACGCGGTCGGCCCGTTCCCCGAGGACCGGGGCTGGCGCCTGGACCGGCTCTTCCACCCGGACCAGGAGCGGCCCGGCACGTCCGCCGCCCGCGAGGGCGGGTTCCTCTACGACGCCGCCGACTTCGACCCCGCCTTCTTCGGCATGAGCCCGCGCGAGGCGCTGGCCACCGACCCGCAGCAGCGGATCCTGCTGGAAACCGCCTGGGAGGCCGTCGAGCGGGCCGGCATCGACCCGGGCGCGCTGCGCGGCAGCCGGACCGGCGTCTTCGTCGGCGTGATGTACGACGACTACGGCTCCCGGCTCAGCCAGGCGCCCGAGGCGCCGGAGGGCTACGAGGGCTACCTGGTCAGCGGCAGCGCCGGCAGCGTCGCCTCCGGCCGGGTCTCCTACGCGCTCGGACTGGAGGGCCCGGCCGTCACGGTGGACACCGCCTGCTCCTCCTCGCTGGTCGCGCTGCACCTGGCCGCCCAGGCGCTGCGCAGCGGCGAGGCCACCCTCGCCCTGGCCGGCGGCGTCACCGTGATGGCCACCCCCGCCACCTTCGTCGAGTTCAGCCGCCAGCGCGGGCTGGCCCCGGACGGGCGCTGCAAGCCCTTCGCGGCCGGAGCCGACGGCACCGGCTGGGCCGAGGGCGCGGGCGTGCTCGTCCTGGAGCGCCTCTCCGACGCCCGCCGCAACGGGCATCCGGTGCTGGCCCTGGTGCGGGGCACGGCCGTCAACCAGGACGGCGCGTCGAACGGCCTGACGGCGCCGAACGGCCCCGCCCAGCAGCGGGTGATCCGGGCCGCGCTGGCCGCCGCCCGGCTGACGGCGGACGGCGTGGACGCGGTCGAGGCGCACGGGACGGGCACCCGCCTCGGCGACCCGATCGAGGCCCAGGCCCTGCTGGCGACGTACGGGCAGGGGCGCCCGGCCGGGCACCCGCTGTGGCTGGGCTCGATCAAGTCGAACATCGGCCACAGCCAGGCGGCGGCGGGCGTGGCGGGCGTGATCAAGATGGTCGAGGCCATCCGGCACGGCCGGCTGCCCGCGACCCTGCACCTGGACGCGCCCTCGCCGCACGTGGACTGGACGGCCGGCGCGGTGGAACTGCTCGCCGAGGCACGGGAGTGGCCGGAGCTCGACCGGCCGCGCCGGGCGGGCGTGTCCTCCTTCGGGATCAGCGGCACCAACGCGCACGTGATCCTGGAGCAGGCGCCGGACACCACCGTGCCGGCTGGGACCACTGCTACCGCTGCGACCGAGCCCGCCGCGCCGGTGGCCTGGCCGGTGTCGGCGCGCACCGAACCGGCGCTGCGCGACCAGGCGCAGCGGCTGCTGGCCTTCGCCGCCGACCTGCCCGAGGAGCAACTCGCCGCTGCGGGCGCCGCCTTGGCCGCCACCCGGACGGCCTTCGAGCAGCGCGCGGCGGTGGTCGGCGGCTCCCGCGCCGAACTGCTCGACGGGCTGCGGGCGCTGGCCGCCGGGACGGACTCCCCGGGCCTGCTGCGCGCCGCCGCCCGGGGCGGCCGGACGGCCTTCGTCTTCACCGGCCAGGGCAGCCAACGCGTGGGCATGGCACAGGAGTTGTACGCGACCCACGCGGAGTTCGCGGCCGCCCTCGACGAGGTGTGCGCGGCCTTCACCCCGCACCTGGAACGGCCGCTGCGGGAGGTCCTGTTCGAGGACACCGGCCTGCTGGACCGCACCGCCTACACCCAACCCGCTCTGTTCGCGGTGGAGTTCGCCCTGGTGCGGCTGCTCGCCCACTGGGGGGTGCGGCCGGACGCCGTGCTCGGGCACTCGATCGGCGCCGTCGCCGCGGCCCACACCGCGGGGGTGCTCACCCTGGCGGACGCCGTCGCCCTGGTCGCCGCGCGCAGCCGGCTGATGGACGCGCTGCCCGCCGAGGGCGCCATGCTCTCCTTCCGGGCCTCCGAGCCGGAGGTCCTCGCCGCGCTGGAGGGGTACACCGAGCGGGTCTCGGTGGCCGCCGTCAACGGTCCGCGGGCCACCGTCGTCTCCGGTGAGGAGGACGCCGTGCTCGCGGTCGCCGCCCGGCTCGCCGCGACGGGGGCCAAGGCTCGCCGGCTGACCGTCAGCCACGCCTTCCACTCCCCGCTGATGGACCCGATGCTGGACGACTTCCGGGCCGCCCTCGGCGGTCTCGCCTTCGGCCGTCCGACCGTCCCGTTCGTCTCCGACCTGACCGGCCGCCCGGCCGGTCCGGAGGAGACCGCCTCGCCCGACTACTGGGCCCGTCACGTGCGCGGTACCGTCCGGTTCGCCGACGGCGTCCGGGCGCTGCGCGGGCTCGGCACCGTGCGCTACCTGGAGATCGGGCCGGACACCCTGCTGACCGCCCTGGTCGAGGACGTGCTGGCCGAAGGGCCGCAGGCCCCGGAGAGCCCTCGGGATCCGCAGCACCGGCAGGACCCGCAGGACCCGCCCGCCGTCACGGCGGCGGTGCTGCGGCGCGGGCGCGGCGAGGCGGCCACCCTGCTGCGGGCCGTCGCCGCCGTGCACACCGCGGGCGGCAGCGTCGACTGGCCCGCCGTGCTGGGCGCGGCCGGGGCCCCGCACCCCGGCCTGCCGACCTACCCCTTCCAGCGCACCCGGCACTGGCTCGACGCCCCGGCCCCGGCGGGCGACGTGCGGGCCGCCGGGCTCAGCACCGCCGGCCACCCCTTCCTCGGCGCCGCCGTCGACCTCGCCGACGGCACCGGGACGGTCCTCACCGGCCGCCTGGACCGGCGCGAGCACCCCTGGCTCGCCGGGCACACCGTGGCCGGCGCGACCGTGCTGCCCGCGACCGCCCTGCTCGACCTCGCCCTGCACGCGGGCCGCACCGCCAGGCTGCCCGTGGTCGCCGCACTCGACCTGGAGGCCCCGCTGCTGCTGCCGGCCGACGGAGCGCTGCGGCTCCAGGTCGCGCTGGACCGGGCGGACGACGGCGGCGAGCGGGCCGTGCGCATCCATGCCCGGCCCGACGGCGCCGCCGAGGAGCCCTGGACCAGGTACGCCACCGGCGTGCTCGCGCCCGCTCCGACGGCGCCCGCCCCGACGGCGCCGGTTCCGCCCGCGGGCAGCTGGCCGCCGCCCGGCGCCCGGCCGGTCGGCGTCGAGGAGCTGTACGCCGCCCTCGACGCCCACGGCCTCGGCTACGGCGGCGCCTTCCGCACCGTCACCGCCGCCTGGCAGCAGCCCGACGGCACCCTGTGGGCCGCACTCGCGGGCCCCGCCGAAGGAGCCCTTGACGGCGACCTTCGCTTCGCCGTGCCGCCCGCGGCCCTGGACGCCGCCCTCCACCCCTGGGCCCACGCCGGACTGCCGTCCGACGGGCGCACCACCCTGCGACTGCCCGCCGCCTGGCGCGAGGTCCGTGCGTACCGGGCCGTCCCCGCCGGAGCGCTGCGGGCCCGGATCGCGCCGGACGGGGAGCACCGCGCCGCCGTGACCCTCTACGACGCTGACGGCGCCCCGCTGCTGCACGCGGCCGCCCTCGAACTCGCCGAGGTCCCGGCCGGGCGGTTCGGTGCCGCCCGCCCCGCCGACCCGCTGCTCGTCCCCGGCACCCGCCCGCTCGCCCTCCCGGCGGCCCCGCGCCCGGCGGCCCTGGTGGAGAGCCCGGCCGACCTGACCGGCCCGGTGCCGCCGGTCGTCCTGCTGCCCCTGCCACCGCTCCCGGCGGACCGTCCCGTGCCCGAGCAGGTGGCCCACGCCACCGGCTGGGCCCTGACCGCCCTGCGGACCTGGCTGACCGGGCGCCGGTACGAGGCCTCCCGTCTCGTCGTCGTCCTGCCCGCCGCGGCCGCGGGCGGCCCGGCGGCGCTCGCCGCGGCGGCGGCCGGCGGGCTGGTCCGCTCCGCCGCGGCCGAACACCCCGGCCGCGTCCTGCTGGTGGACACCGACCTCCCGGCCGACCGCCTCGCGGAACTCCCCGCCGTGGCCTGGCCCGAGGACGAACCGCACCTCCTGCTGCGGGCCGGGCGGATCCTGGCCCCGCGCCTGACAGCGGCGGCTGCTGGAGCCGCACAGGCCGGCGCGACCGGCGAGCCCCGGGCGACCGGGGCGTTCGGTCCCGGGAGCGTCCTGGTCACCGGCGCGTCCGGCGCGCTGGCGGCGGTCCTGGTGCGGCACCTGGTGGCGGCCCACGGGGTGCGCGGGCTGGTGCTGATGAGCCGGAGCGGGCGGGTGGCGCCCGGGCTGGCGGAGGAACTGGCGGCCCTGGGGGCCGTGGCGGTCCCGGTCGCGGGCGACGTGGCCGATCCGCAGGCCGTACGGGCCGCGCTGGCGCAGGCGCCGGACGGCCTTCCGGTCACCGGGCTGGTGCACGCCGCCGGCGTCCTGGACGACGGGCTGGTCGAGGGCCTGACGGCGGAGCGGGTCGCCGCCGTGCTGCGGCCGAAGGTCGACGGCGCCTGGGCGCTGCACGAGGCGACCGGGGAACTGCCGCTGCACGCCTTCGTGCTGTTCTCCTCGGTCGCCGGAGTGCTCGGGACGGCCGGGCAGGGCTCGTACGCCGCCGCGAACTCCTTCCTCGACGCCCTCGCCGGGCACCGCCACGAACTCGGCCTGCCCGCGCTGTCCCTCCCGTGGGGCCTGTGGGAGGGCGAAGGCATGGGGGAGGCCCTGAGCGCGGCCGACCGGGCCCGGATCGCCCGGACCGGGATCGCCCCGCTGCCCGCCGCGAGCGCCCTCGGGCTGCTGGACGAGGCCCTGGCGGCCGGCCGTCCGGTGGCGGTCGCGGCCCGGCTGGCGGCACCCGGGGCCGGCGGGCCCGGCACCGGACCGGCGGCCGCCCTGCGCGAGCTGCTCGGCTCCCGGCCGACGGGCGCCGCCCCGGCGGCGGCCCCCGCCCTTCCGGCCCCCGCCCTTCCGGAAGGCCGGGACGTGCTCGCCGGGCTCCCCCCGCAGGAACGCGGCCGGGCCGTCCTGGACCTGGTGCGCCGTTCGGTCGGCGAGGTCCTGGGCCACGCCGACCCGGCCGCCGTACCGGTGGAGCGGGGGCTGCTGGACCTGGGCCTGGACTCGCTGACCGCGGTGGAACTGCGCGGCCGTCTGGGCACCCTGCTCGGGCTGCGACTGCCCAGCACGCTGCTGTTCGACCACCCCACCGCCGCCGCCCTGGCCCGCCACCTCACCGCTCTGGTGGCCCCGGCGGAGGACCGCACCGGGCCGGCCGGTCTCGACCAGGTCGAAGCGACCCTGGCCGAACTGACGGCCGGGGCGGCGGGAGCAGCCGGAGCGGGCGAACTGGACCAGCTGGCGGCCCGGCTCCAAGCAGCCCTCGACCAGGTCCGCGCCGCCCGCGCGGCGAAGCCGGACGCCGACTTCACCGACCGACTGGAGGAGGCCGACGGCGACGCCCTGTTCGACCTGATCGACCGTCAACTCGGCTTGTAGTCAAGGGGGAAGGGCCTGACTCCGGCCGGCGCCGGGCCCTTCCCGCTCTCATCCCGCAGTCGCGCACGGGGCCGCCGGTGAACCGGCCGGACCGTGCGGGGTCGAGCGGGTGAAGGTGCGGCGGTAGGCGGTGGGGGTGGTGTCCAGGGTGCGTCGGAAGTGCAGCCGTAGGTTGGCCGCCGTGCCCAGCCCGCAGTCCCGCGCCACCTGGTCCACCGAGCGCTCCGTGGTCTCCAGCATCTCCCGTGCCCGGCCGATCCGGGCGTTGAGCAGCCACTGCAACGGGGTCGTGCCCGTCTCCTCGGTGAACCGGCGCATGAAGGTGCGCTGCGAGAGGCCCGCGTGCCGGGCGAGCACGCGCAGCGTGAGCGGCTCGCCGAGCCGGTGCAGGGCCCAGCCCCGGGTGCCGGAGAGCGAGGCCTCACCGGCCACCGCGACGGGAGCCGGCACGTACTGGGCCTGCCCGCCGTCCCGGTGGGGGGCGGCGACCAGAGCGCGGGCGATCCGGTTGGCCGCCTCCGCCCCCAGGTCGCGGCGCACGATGTGCAGGCACAGGTCGATGCCGCAGCACACCCCGGCCGAGGTGAGCACGTCGCCCTCGTCGACGTAGAGCACGTCGCGGTCGACCGTGACGGCCGGGAAGCCCCGCTCGAACTCGTCGATGTGCTTCCAGTGGGTGGTGGCGTGCAGCCCGTCCAGGACGCCCGCCGCGGCCAGTGCGAAGGCGCCCGTGCAGATCGACACCACGCGCCTGCCCCGGCCATGGGCTTCGGCCAGGACGTCGAGCACGGCGTCCGGCAACGGGAGGAGCGGTTCGAATCCCGGCACGACCACGGTGTCGGCGGCCCGCACCTGCTCCAGACCCCCGTCGGCGACCAGGGCGAAGCCCGCACTGGTGGCCACCCGCGCGGTGGGCGCGCACAGGGTCATCTCGTAGGGGGTCTCCGGCCGGCTGGAGAAGATCTGCGCCGGGATCGCCAGGTCGAGCGGGGTGACCCCGTCCAGCGCCAGGACCGCGACTCGATGCACCGTCATGGCAGGATCCTAGCGAAGTATGGAAATTTTGCCTCTCACCAGGTCAGGGGCGTCGCGGCCAGGCTGAGCCCATGACCGGACCCACCCACGAGGCGACCGCCGACCTGATCACGCTGCCCGGCACACCGCTCGCCGACGCCGTCGTGAACCTCATCCGGCCGGTGGAAACGCCGTCCGTCTTCAACCACAGCATCCGCAGCTACCTGTTCGCCCGGCTGGTGGCCGACCGCCTCGGCCTGGCCGCCGGCCACGACTACCAGGACGACCTGTTGTTCGCCGCGTGCGCGATGCACGACCTCGGCGTAGCGGCGGACGGCCCGCACAGCCAGCGGTTCGAGGTCGAAGGCGCCGACCGGGCCGCCGCCTTCCTGACCGACCGCGGGGTCCCCGCCGCCGAAGCCGACCAGGTCTGGCAGGCCATCGCCCTGCACACCTCCCCGGGCATCGCGGAACGCCGCGGCACGCTGTGCCTGCTCGTCCGCGAGGGCGTCGCCCTCGACTTCGGCCGCTCACCGGGCACCGACCGCCTCGACGCCGTCACCGACGAGCAGGCCGACGCCGTGCACGCCGCCTACCCGCGGCTGGACATGATCCGCGCCCTCACCGACGCGATCGTCGCGCAGGCCGCGAAGGACCCCGGGAACGCACCCCGGTACACGATCCCCGGCGAACTCCTGCGCGAACGCGAGACCTTCGGCCGGACCCGGCTGGAGCACACCGGCCGCTCGTCCCGCTGGCGCGACTGACCCCACCGGACCCACCACTCCCGTCACCGAGGAAAGGCAAGCACCGCCATGACCGTCCACACCGTCGAGGTCCCCGAGGACAACGCAGTCTTCGGGCAGACCACCAGCGCCTTCGCGGGCTTCGGCTACTCTGCCGCGGTCCGCGCCCACGGCCTCCTGTTCATCGCCGGAACGATCGGCCGCCGCGCCGACGGAACCATTCCGGACGGCATCGAGGAGCAGACCGGGATCGCCCTCCGGAAGATCGAGGAGATCCTCCGGCTGGAGGGCCTCGACATGTCCGCCCTCGTCGACGTCACCAGCTACCACGTCGACATCCACCAGCACCTGCCCGGCTTCGTCGAGGCCAAGCGGCGCCTCGTCGAAGCCCCCTACCCGACCTGGACGATCATCGGGGTGAGCGGCCTCGCCAGCCCGGGACTCCTCGTCGAGATCCGCGCGACCGCCGCGTACCCCGCCGCACCCCGGTAGACCCGCACTCCTGGGCCCGCTCCCGGGCCCAGGAGCCCGCCACCGGCGGAGAGCCCCTATTCCCGGCGTGCTGCCTCCCCGGCCCCGCCCGCGGTCCGAGCGCGTCGTCGACGGTCGGGCCAGGGGTAGCCGAGCTGGTCGGCGAACGCCTTCGAACCTCCGCAGACCTCGGCGGCCTCGCGGGGATCCTCGGCCGTGAGACGCGCCTCAAGGCGTTCGGCCTGGTCGGCCGGGTCGTCTCCGGAGATCGCAACGGTCATCCTGAACTGGAGCCAGGGGCGGCCCTCCCTGATCGCGGACCGGCCGGGATGGAACAGGAAGACGGTGATCCGGTCGGGTTCCCAGGGCCAGGCGGAGACGCCGTCCAGCTCGCAGTCCCACGCCGCCGGCCAGTCGGTGTGCTCCCGGAGCCGCTCTTCCAGCAGTCGGGCGACCGTTCGGGCCGGCCACTCCCAGCTGCGGTCCGTCGTGGCCCGGTGGGTCTCCGCCTCGTACTGATCGGCGTCGAAGCGGAACTCCGGGAGATCGACCTCCTCGGTGACCGGGTTGCGCCAGCCGCTCCAGACCACGTGCTGCCCTTCGCGCCTGATCGTCACGTAGACCGCACCGCAGCACCCTTCGGTGCACCCGGCCTCGGCCAGCCGAACCTCACGAGGGACGTCGGTCGCATGCAGCGGCGCGCTCGGGCCCACCAGGTAGCGAGGATCCTCTGCGGGCCCCTCGTCGAACACGTCGGTCAGGACGTCCCGCCCGTCGACGACCGGTCGGCATTCGGCGCCGGCCCTGGTTCCGAGTGGTGGCACGACGATGCGGAGGGACAGCCGATGCGGTTCTGTGGTCATCGCCTGATGGTCGCGGAGTCATCAGCGGTTGTCAGCCGGGTTTCTGCTCGGGGAGAAGCCTCCGGCTCCCGGCTCCCGGCTCTGGCGGGAACGGCGGAAGCCGGAGTGGGAAGTCGGCGGGGTCGACTTCCCACTCCGGCGGGGCGCGGTGGGTGGTCAGCGGCGGGCCGTGGTGAGGCGGTCGTCGAGGAGGGCGAGGAGTTCCTGCCGGCGTCCGTCGAGGTAGAAGTGGCCGCCGGGGTGGATCCCGAGCTCGAAGCCGGCCGTGGTGTGGCGCTGCCAGGCGGCGGCCTCGGTGGGGGTGACCCAGGGGTCGGCGTCGCCGATCAGGGCGAGGACGGGGGTTGCGACGGTGACCTCCGGGCCGGCGAAGTAGCCGCCCACGGCGGCGAGATCGGCGCGGACGGCCGGCAGGATCATCTGGAGGGCCTCCTCGTCCGCGAGCAGCCGCGGGTCGGTTCCGCTGAGGTCCCGCAGGTGGGCGGCGAGGGAGCGGTCGTCGGTGAGGTGGGCGTACTCGCCGTCGCGCCGGGTGGAGGGGGCACGGCGGCCGGAGACGGTGAGCAACTCCGGGGCGCGGCCGTCGCGTTCCAGTCGGCGGGTGAGTTCGAAGGCCAGCAGGGCGCCCATGCTGTGGCCGAACAGGGCGTAGCGGCCGTCGCCCACGGCGGCCCGGACGGCGGGCGCGGCCAGGTCGGCGAGCCGGGTGAGGTCCGCGACGGCGGGCTCCCGGTAGCGGTCCTGACGGCCCGGGTACTGCAGGGCCAGCACCTCGACGTCCGGCCCGGCCGCGGCGGCCCAGGGTCGGAAGACCGAGGCCGAGCCGCCGGCGTGCGGCAGGCAGAGCAGGCGCAACGGCGGGTCGGCCGAGCCGGCCGGGGCGGGGGTGCGAGGGGTGCCGGGGCCCCCGGAGGTGCCGAACCGGCGCACCCACAGGGAGCTGTCGACGGAGGCGGAGACGGCGGCCGCGGCGCTCACGCCGCCGCCCGCCGTTCGGTCCGGTCGGCCTGGTCGCCCGGCTCGGCGGGCCCGGAGCGCTCGCCC
Source organism: Kitasatospora sp. NPDC059160 (assembly GCF_042755465.1). Taxonomy (NCBI): domain Bacteria; kingdom Bacillati; phylum Actinomycetota; class Actinomycetes; order Kitasatosporales; family Streptomycetaceae; genus Kitasatospora; species Kitasatospora sp. NPDC059160. Next base: position 10,007 of record NZ_JBHZCN010000095.1, read on the forward strand.
CACTGCGGGCGGAGCAGGTCGAGCCGCCGGTCGGACAGCAGGATCGCCCGCTGCACCTCGCGCAGCGCCCGTCCGGGCTCGATGCCGAGTTCGGCGGTGATGGTGCGGTGGGCCGCGCGGTACACCCGCAGGGCGTCCGCCTGCCGCTCGGAGCGGTAGAGGGCGATCATCAGCTGCCGGTGGAAGGCCTCGTGCAGCGGGTGCTCGGCGACCAAGGAGTAGAGCCGGCCGATGAGTTCGCGGTGGCGCCCGGTGGCCAGGCCGGTCTCGACGTGCATGCCGACGCACTCCAGCCGGGCCTCCTCGGCCCAGGTGGTGAAGCCCTCCAGGACCGGCCCGGAGCGCAGGTCGCCGAGCGCGGGGCCGCGCCACAGGGCGAGGGCCTCCTCGAAGGCGGCGGCGGCCTGTTCGGTGCGGCCGTCCCGGGCGGCGGCCCGTCCGGTCTGCATCAGGTGCTGGAAGTCGTCGGAGTCCAGCCGGTCCTCCGGGCCGAGGCGCAGCACGTACCCGGGGGACTGGGTGACGATGGCGCTCTCCGGGCGGCCGTCGGCGAGCAGCTTGCGCAGCCGCGAGATGTAGACGTGGATCGCCGCCAGGTGGCGTCGGGGCGGGGCGTCCCCCCAGATCTCGAAGCCGAGTTGCGGGACGGGCACCACCTCGTTGGCGCGGACCAGCAGGGTCGCGAGCAGCACCTCCATGTTCCGGGCCTTGACGGCCGAGGTGCCGTGCTCCGTGGTGACGTGCAGGCTTCCGAGCAACTGGTATCTCACCGTGGGCCTCCTGAGGGCGTGTCGTCCGGCTCAGGGTGTCCCACGGGGGCCGTCCGCGCATCAGCGGAACTACGTACGTACGTGCGGACGGCCCCGGTGCCGCTCCTCCGTTCCCTGCCGCCCGTCGCTAGCGCCGGTCCAGCGCGCGCAGTTCGGCGCCGAGGGCGAGCCGGCGGTCCAGCGGGCCGCCGCTCATCCGCAGCACCGTGAGCAGCGTCCACAGCCGGGTCTGCGGGAAGAACCGGGGCGAGCCGTGCACGTCGTCGTGCACCCGCAGGCGCAGGCTGCGCAGCGAGCGCCGCAGCCGGTCGGTGTCGGAGGGCGGGATGATCTCGTCCCGGGCGCTGGCGACCAGGGCGACCGGGACGTCGACGGCGCTCAGCCGGTCCGGGTCCAGGGCGAGCGGGGCGAGGGCGTCGAACACCGAGCCGGCGTCGGTGCGGGCGAGGTGGGCGAGGGTGTCCACGGTGACCCGGGGAACGGTGGCGTGCCACGCCCGGTCGGTGAAGAAGTCGTGCACCGGCAGGCCGGCGCCGACCACGCCGCGGATGCGCGGGTCGCCGAGCGCGGCGTGCAGCGCCAGGTTGCCGCTGAAACTGAGCGCCAGCGCGTACGTCCGTGCGGTGTCGGCGCGGTCGGCGACGGCGTCCAGGACGGCGGGCAGCAGGGCGGGCGCCGTCAGGTCGTACGGCAGCGGGTTCTCGCCGACGCCCGGCATCTCGGTGACCACCCCGGCCAGGCCGAACTCGGCCAGCTGGAGCAGGACCGGCGCCCACTGCTCCTTGAGGCTGATGATCCCGCCGGACATCAGCAGCAGCGGTCGCGGCTGCTCCGCCGACAGCCCGCCCGCCCAGGCGGCGACCGGACCGGCCGCGGTGGGCACCTCGATCCGTTCGATGCCGGGGAAGTCGGCGGCCCAGCGGGCGAACACGTCCCGGGCGCGCTCCTCGGCCTCCCGGCGGGCCGAGCCGGACGGGTAGGGGAAGCGGGCCATCGTGTAGTAGCGGCCGGCCTCCAGCAGCCTGCCCTCGCGTTCCAGCCGGTCGCCCGCCTCGGTCCAGCGGCGCACCCAGGAGCCGGGGCCGCCGTCGCCGTCGTCCACGACACCGTCCAGCACGGCCCCGTACCGGTCGGGGGTGATGCCCTGGGAGGTCGCCTGGGCCACCACGAACTGCTTGAGTTCGGCGAGGTCGTTCGCCGGGGGGCGGCCGGTCATGCCGTCGCCTCCGAAGGGACGGGCGTGCCGGCCTGACCGGTTGTCGCCTCGCCCGTCGCCCCGCCAGGCGCTCCGTCGTCCCCGGGAGCGGGCCACTCCTCCAGTGCGGCCCGGATCTCGGTCAGGACGTCCGCCGCCTCCGCGCCGTCGATGACCCGGTGGTCGAAGGCCAGGCTGAGCCGGAACACCGGCGCGGCGACGATCGCGCCGTCCCGGACCACGGGGCGCTCGACGATCCGGCCGACGCCCAGGGTGACGGTGGTGCCGCCCACCGAGTGGAAGCCGTCGACCGGCCGGTGGCCGAGCGAGGTGACCGCGAAGGTGCCGGTGATCAGCGGGCGCAGCCGCAGGTCGCGGGCCGCGCGGGCGAACCGCAGGCGGCCGCGCAGCCAGGACAGCCGGTGCAGGGCGCGGATGCCGGCGAACTCGGGGAGCTCGGCCGGGTCGCCGTCCAGCACCCGGTCCAGCCGGCGCTGCACCTCGGCGAGGCCGGCGGTGTGCGGCTCGGGGACGACGGTGGACAGCACCACCCGGGTGCCGCCGAGGGTGCGGTCCAGGGTGACCTTGCCGGACACCGTCGGGAACGCGGCCACCCGGGGGCGCGGGCCGCCCCGGTAGGCGGAGTTGGCCGCCGGGTGGCGGGCCAGCACCCCGCCCGCGGCCACCAGCAGGTAGCCGACCACCGAGCGGCGCTGTCCGGCCGCGCGGGCCGCGGCCCGGTCGGCGAGCAGCCGGGTGGCGTCCACCTCGGTGTCCAGGAAGACCGGGGAGAAGTCCCGGATCGCCTCCAGGAAGTACAGGGTGTGCCGCCGTTCGCGCGGCGGCGGTGCGAGCCGCGGATCGGCTCCGGTCGGACTGGTCATGACGGGCCCCTCGGGTCGGATCGGTCCGGTCGGTCGGTGGTCACGGGCCGGACCGGTGGAGGGGCCGAGCCTGGCGCACGGCGCCAAACAGGTTCTGAAACGCGAGCTCCGCAGCGGTCGCCGGAGCGGTCGCGGGAATCGTGAAATCCTTGTTTCGTCCGGCCAGTTGATCGGTGTTCGAAGCTACGATCGACCGAGGTTGGGGGGATCCGCCAGTTCCGCCCGCCACGGGGGAGGGGGAAGGGGCAGCAACCGTGATCGCAGTCCAGCAGACCCGAGACATCCGCGAAGCCCGAGAAGCCCGGGACGATCGAGAGGCCCGAGAGACCCGCGTCGTGACCCGCGACCGTGCCCGCACGGACACCGTCAGACGCGCCGAACTGAACCAACTCCAGTCCGTCCTCGACGAAGTGGCCAACGGCCGGCAGCAGGTGGTGGAGCTCGCCGGAGACCCGGGCAGCGGCAAGTCCCGCCTGCTCACCGCGCTCGCCGAGGAGGCCGCCGCCCGCGGCTTCACCGTGCTGCGCGCCCTGGCCGACCCGGCCGAACAGGGCATGGCCGGCAGCCTGTTCGTGCAGGTCCTGCGCGCCTGGATCGGCCTTGCCGACCGGGCCGGGCTGCGCGACGAACTGCTCGCGGTGATGCGCCGGATCGCCGGGTCGGTGGACCCGGCGGGCGGCTGCCCGGTCCCGGAGCGCCTCTGCGCGCTGCTCGAACAGCACACCTGCCGGGGCCTGTTGATCGTGCTGGACGACGTCCACGCGGCCGACCCCGGCTCGCTCGCGCTGCTCGACCGGCTGATCCGCTGGCCGGTGCGCGCCCCGCTCGCGCTGGTGGTCGCCCACCGGCCCCGGCAGGCCCCGCAGGGGCTGCTCGCGGGCCTGGCCCGCGGCAGCCAGCTCGGCACCACCCGCCGGATCGAGCTCGGCCGGCTCGACCTGGCCCGGGCCGCCGAACTGCTCGACCTGCCCGCCACCGACCCCCGGACGCGCGCCCTGCACCGGGACGCCCACGGGAACCCGCTCTACCTGCTGGCCCTCGCCAGGGTCTGCCCGGGCCGGCTCTCCGGCCGCCCCGAGGGCTCGCTTGCGGACCTGCGGGGCCTGCCGCCGGACGCCGCCCTGCCCGACCGGCTGGCCCGCCACCTGGTCACCGAACTCGCCGTCCTCGGCCCGCGCCAGCGGCTCGTCCTCGCGGCCGCCGCGGTGCTCGGCACCGAGCTGGACCCGCACGGGGTCGCCGCGGTCGCCGGCACCACCCAGGACGAGGCCTGCCGGATCCTCGACGAACTGCGCCGGCTCGACCTGCTGCGACCGCTCGCCGGCAGCCCGCACAGCGGGTTCCGGCACCCGCTGGTGCGCTGGCTGGTCTACGACGGCGCCGACAGCTGCTGGCGCGCCGACGCCCACCGCCGGGCCATCGAGCTCCTCACGGCCCGCGGCGCCCCCGCCGACCGGCTCGCCCCGCACATCGAACGGGCCACCCCCGGGCTGGACCCGCGGGACGCGGCCGTGCTCACCGCGGCCACCCGTACGGCGCTGCGCACCGGGGACACCGAACTGGCCGGGCACTGGCTCGGCGCGGCCCTCACCGCGCTCGGCCGCGGGGGCCCGGCCGACGACCGGGTGGCCGGCCAACTGCTGGCCGCGGCGGACGAGATGGCGGCCCGCACCGGATCGCGCGCCCTGCTCACCGAGGCCACCGTGCGGCTGGGCGGCGAGGACCGCCCCGACGGGGCCGACCGGGCCGGGTCCGGCCGTCCGCCGGGAGGCGCCCCGCCGCCCGCGACCGGCGGGCCGGCCGGGGCCGGTCCGTACGGCAGCCCGACCCTGGACCTGCTCACCGGGCGGGAACGGGAGATCGCCGAACTCGCCGGCACCGGGCTGCGCAGCCGCGAGATCGCCGACCGGCTCGGGCTGAGCGCCCGTACCGTCGAGGTGCACATCGCCCGTACCTACCGGAAGTTGGGCATCGGCTCCCGCGCGGCGCTGGTCCGCCTGGTGGTCGAGGAGCACCGCCGGGCGTCGTGACCGGGGCCGGTCCGGGCCCGCCCGGGCCCGGACCGGCCTCCGGGAATAGCCGTCCACCAGGGGCTGTTGAGGCGCTGGACGGCCGCCGGCCGCCGACCGCGGTCGCGCCGGTGCGCACGGCGCGGAGGGCGGTGGGCAGGGTGAGCGCGGAGGAGGAGCACCGGTGAGGTACGAGGTACTCGGGCCGCTCAGGGTCGGCGACACGGACGGCCAGGTCGTCATCACGTCCCGCAAGACCGAGACGGTGCTGGCCGTCCTGCTCGCCCGGATGGGCCAGGTGGTCTCGGTGGACGACCTGGTGCGCGAGCTGTGGCCCGCCGATCCGCCCCAGCGCGCCCGGGACGCCGTCTACGTGTACGTCTCGCAGCTGCGCAAGCTGCTGACCCGCCCCGGCGAGCCCGATCCGGTCATCACCCGGGCGCCCGGCTACGTCCTGTGGACGCCGCCGCGGGCCGTCGACTTCCAGGCCCTCCAGGAGCAGCTGCCGACCGCCAGGGCGATGATGCGCGAGCGGCGGTACGAGGAGGCCTGCGAGCTGCTGGAGCGGATCGTCGCCCTGTGGCGCGGCCCGGTGCTGGCCGGGCTGCAGGCCGGTCCGGTGGTCAACACCTTCGCGGCCTGGCTCCAGGAGCTCCAACTGGAGTGCAGCGAACTGCTGGTGGAGTCCAAGCTGATGCTCTCCCGGGACCGCGAGGTGGTCTCCCAGCTGCGCTGCCTGATCCGCGAGCACCCGTTGCAGGAGAGCTTCTACGCCCAGCTGATGCTGGCCCTGTGGCGCTCGGGCCGGCAGGCCGAGGCCCTGGGCGTCTACCACTCCGCCCGCGACACGCTCAACCGGGAGCTCGGCCTGGAGCCGGGCTGCTGGCTGCGCAACCTCCAGCGCACCATCCTGGAGGTGCGCGGCGAGGGCCCGGCCCGGCGGACGCCCGCGGCCGTACGGGCCTGACACCGCCCCGTCACCGGCACTGCTCCGCCACCGGAACCGCCCCGCCACCGTTTGGGTGCGGTTTAGCCCCCTTCGGCACGCTTGGGGGAGGCAGTACCGGAACCCCGAGCGATGACGGAGCGATTCGAGTGAACGATGTCCCCACCCGCCGCCTGGGCGGTCTGGAAGTCGGTGCCCAGGGGCTCGGCGCCCTCGGCCTGAGCGAGTTCTACGGCCCGACCGATCCCGAGCAGGCCGTCGCCACCATCCGTCGGGCGCTCGACCTGGGGGTCACCCTGATCGACACCGCCGACGTCTACGGGCACGGCCTGAGCGAGGAGTTGGTCGGCCGGGCGGTGGCCGGCCGGCGCGACGAGGCGGTGGTGGCCACCAAGTTCGGGGTGCTGCGCACCGGCGACGGGATCGGGCAGGCGGTGCGCGGCGACGCCGCCTACGTGCGGCAGGCCGCCGACGCCTCGCTGGAGAGGCTCGGGCTGGACCACATCGACCTCTTCTACCCGGCCCGGATCGACCCCTCGGTGCCGATCGAGGAGACGGTCGGCGCGCTGGCCGAGCTCGTCCGGGCCGGGAAGGTGCGGTACATCGGGCTCTCCGAGGCGGCCCCGGAGACCATCCGCCGCGCCCACGCCGTGCACCCGCTGGCCGCGGTGCAGACCGAGTGGTCGCTGTTCTCCCGCGAGCTGGAGACCGAAGTCGTGCCGCTGGCGCGTGAGTTGGGCATCGGCATCGTGCCGAACGCGCCGCTCGGCCGGGGCCTGCTCACCGGGCGCTACCGGGCCGCCGAGGTGTTCGGGCCGACCGACTTCCGGACGGTCGCCCAGCCGAGGTTCACCCCGGAGAACTTCCCGGGCAACCTCGCGCTGGTCGACCGGCTGGAGCCGCTCTCCATCGAACTCGGCGTATCAGTCGGTCAGTTGGCGCTGGCCTGGGTGCACCACCGGGGCGAGGACGTGGTCCCGATCCCGGGCACCCGACGGATCGACCACCTGGAGGAGAACCTCGCCGCCGCGACGCTCGCCCTCGGCGCCGAGGAGCTGGCGGCGATCGAGGCCGCGGTGCCCGCCGGGCAGGTCGCCGGTGACCGGCTCACCGAGTTCAGCCGGCAGTTCGTCGACCGCTGACCGGCTGCCCGAGCACCCGCACCGCACGAACCCGCGCGCACCGGACGGACCCTCGGGCCCGTCCGGTGCGCGCCGCTGTCCGCCGGTCAGGAGGCCACCGGCTCGCCGCTGTCCTGCGGGCTGACCTCCTCCAGCACCGGGGCGGCCGCGAAGGCCTTGGGCCGGCCGGGCAGGAGCAGGCCGACGGCCACGATGACCGCGGTCATCGCCAGCTCCCACCAGAAGGCGGTGGAGTACGCGTCCCGGACCGAGTCGCCGTTCGCGACCCCGCGCTGGACCAGCAGCGCGACCAGGGCCACGCCGAAGGAGCCGCCGACCTGGTTCAGCGACAGCATGGTGCTGGTCGCCCCCGAGGTCTTCTCCAGCGGCACGGTCCGGTAGAGCGAGGCGAGCGTGGGCGCGCCGACGCAGCCCAGGCCGAGGCCCGAGACCAACGCGTAGACTCCGAGCACCAGTTGGCCGGTGGTCCCGGAGGACAGCGCGTTGCCCAGGGTGCCGAGCACCACCAGCGCGGCGCCGACCGGTACCAGCAGGTTGGCGCCGACCTTGTCGCTGAGCCGCCCGGCCAGCGGCATCCCGAGGAAGGTGCCGACCCCGAAGGGCGCCAGCAGCAGCCCGCTGGCCATCAGGCTCTGCCCGTGCACCTGCTGCTGGTAGAGCGGCAGCAGGACGTACAGCGAGAACACCGCCGCGCCGGTGAGCGCCATCGCCACGACCGCGGCCGTGAAGCCCTTGTTGGCGAGCAGGCGCACGTCGATCAGCGGGGTGCGGCGGGTGGTGAGCGCGTGCACCACGAAGCCGGCCACCAGCGCCACCCCGACCAGCAGCGACACCAGCACGGTGGGGGAGCCGAAGCCCTCGTGGGCCGTCTGCGACAGCCCGTACACCAGGACGGCGAAGCCGGGGCTCAGCAGCACGGTGCCGAGCACGTCGAAGGTCGCGCGCTCGCCCTCGGCGGGGACGTCGGCGGGAACCACCTTGAACGAGAACACCAGCGCCGCCAGCACGATCGGCACGTTCACCAGGAACAGCCAACTCCAGTGCAGGTTGTCCGCGATGACCCCGCCGAGGATCGGGCCGATCACCGGGCCGAGGGTCATCGGCAGTGCCAGCAGGCCCATCACCTTGCCCAGCCGGGCCGGGCCGGCCGCGCGGGCGGTGAGCGTCATCATGACCGGCTCGATGATGCCGGCCGCCACGCCCTGGAGGATGCGGAAGGTCACCAGCGCGCCGATGTTCCAGGACAGCGCCGAGGCGACGGCCGTCACGGTGTAGAGCACCAGGCCGAACACCCAGACCTTCTTGCCGCCGAAGTGGTCCACCGCCCAGCCGGTCACCGGGATGGTCGCGGCCACCGCCAGCAGGTAGCCGGTGATGACCCATTCGGCCGTGGTGAGCGTGGTGTGGAAGTTGTCGGCCAGCGGGCTCAGTCCGACGCCGACGATGGTCGCGTTCAGCGTCGCGGTGACCGATGCGAGCGCCATGACGACGATCAGCTTGACCAGCGGACCGTCCAACCGATTCTCGGCCGATTGCGTCATTTCAGTCCTTAGCGATAGCAGGGGAGGAGAAAACGGAGGCGGGGGCGGTCGCGATTTCGCGTGGCGCCCCGTGGCCGCGGAATGCGATGGGAGGAATTCCGGCGGAGCGGCGAGTGGCCCCCGGCCCGGGAGGCCGTCGTAGCGGAAGGGCCGGCGTCCCGGAACCGGCTTCCTGAGAACGGGCGTTCAGAGAACCGGCGTGCTGAAAGAGCGTATAAACAAGTCAGGGTCGGCGGCCATCACCCCTTAGACACCGTTAAGGCCGTCGGCCCGGAATGCGGGCCGACGGCCTTCGGCGGGGCGCCCGGCCGCCGGTCGGGCATCGGTGACCTGCGGAGACGCCCCGCCGGCCGGGAGTCGGGAGGGTTCCCGGCGGCTTTAGGTCCTGCCCGCTCAGGACGGTTCCGGTCGGGCGGCCTCCACGGTCAGGGCCCGGGCCGGGCAGAGCTGGTGGGCGAGCCGGACGTCCTGCTCCCGCTCGGCCGCGGGCTCGGGCTCCAGCAGGGTCACCAGCCCGTCGTCGTCGTGCTCGAAGACGTCCGGCGCGGTCAGCACGCACAGGCCCGCGCCGATGCAGCGGTCCCGGTCGGTGGAGACCCGCACCCCGGCCCCGCTCACCAGGCCACCGGCAGGCGCTCGACGCTCTGCATGGTGCCGGTGCGGCGCATCACCAGCTCCTCGGACGGCACCGCCAGCCGCAGCCCGGGCAGCCGGCGGACCAGCGTCTCGAAGGCGATCTCCAGTTGCAGCCGGGCCAGGTTCTGCCCCAGGCACTGGTGGATGCCGTAGCCGAAGGTCAGGTGCTGGCGGCTGGCCCGGGCCAGGTCGACCTCGTACGGCTCGGCGTGCACCCGGTCGTCCCGGTTGGTCATGGTGGAGGAGACCACCAGGCCGTCCCCGGCCTTCAGCACCAGTCCGTCGATCTCGATGTCGTCGGTGATCCAGCGCACCCCGGCGAAGTCCGTCACCGCGGTGATCCGCAGCAGTTCCTCGATCGCGATGGCGGCCGGCACCACGCCGTCGCGCAGCGCCGCCAGTTGCTCCGGGTTCTCCAGCAGGGCCAGCACGCTGATCGGGATCATCGAGGAGGTGGTCTCCAGGCCCGCGATCAGCAGCACCATGGCCAGCTGCACCACCTCGTCGTGGGTCAGCTCGCCGCTCTCCACGTGGGCCACCAGCCGGCCGACCAGGTTCTCGTCCGGCTTGCGCTCCTGGGCCGTCACCAACCGGTCCAGGTAGCGGACGAGTTCGGCGGCGGAGGCCTCGGTGTGCTCCGGGTCCCGGCCCTGCATGACGCCGGCGGTGGCGGTCTGGAAGAAGGCGTGGTCCTCGTACGGGATGCCCAGCAGCGCCGACATGACGAGCGAGGGGATGGGCGCCGCGAAGTGCTCCACCAGGTCGGCGGGGGAGCCGAGTTCCTCGATCCGGTCGATCAGTCCGTTGACGATCCGCTCGATGTCGGGGCGCAGCGCCCGGGCGTGCTTGAGGCTGAACTCCGGGTTGAGTAGCCGTCGGTGGTGGTGGTGGACCGGCGGGTCCTCGCCCACCAGCACCAGTTTGCGGGCGGCCGGCGCGCCCAGGTGCGGGGCCATGGTGGGGTAGGCGTCGTAACTGCGGTCGGAGGACAGCCGCTCGTCGGCGAGCAGCCGGCGGGCCTCCGCGTAACCGGTGATCAGCCAGACGCGGCGGTCGTCCCACAGGGTGACCTGGTTGATCGGGCCCCGCGTGCTGATCTCCCGGTAGACGTCCGGTGGCTGGTAGGGGCAGGAGCGGCGCACCGGGAACGACGGTGCTTCGACGGAACTGGCGGACAACGCGGCCTCCCGGTCGGATTTCCCGGAACGGTTTTCCGGGGGGAATTCTGGTTGCTCCGGCGCATGCTAGTTCCGCACCTCGGGCGCGGGCCACGGCAGTTCCGACCGGAATCAACGGCAATTCAATGGGCGTTTGTCGCCGGTTAAGCGGCGCATTCGCCGGGCGGCGGAGATCGGTTCAGCGGCCGCGCCGGGCCGGTTTAGCGCCGTTGCCTAGCGTGATCGGTGCGCCGTTCCGCCGGCGCCGTCCCGTCCCTGTGCTGAACGGAGTTGTGGCATGGCATCGATCTCCCTCCCCGGCCCGCTGGCCCCCGTCGCGGCGGCCCTGCGGGGCCGGCTGCTGGCCTGGCTGGCGGTGCCGCCGCTCGGCCCGACCGGGCCGAACCCGCCGGTCGGCGACCCCGCCAACCTGCTCCACCTCACCGACCTCGCCGAGACCCTGATCAGCTACGAGTCCACCAACTCCGACTTCAGCGGGGCCACCCCGACGCTGGACGACCTCGCCCACGTCCGCTACGAGCTGCGCGACCAGCAGGGCGCACTGGTCGGGACGACCAAGGGCATCGGGCGGATGCTGCGCAAGGGCCCGGAGGGCAATTTCCTGGGCTACTTCTCGGAGGAGATCCGGCTGATCGACGGCAACGTCATCCGCACCGGCGGCATCGTCGACGACGCCCGGCTGACCCTCGGCGAGCAGCAGACCATCAAGGCCGTCGCGGTGGCCGGCCCGCTGCGCGGGGCGATCGGGTTCCGCCAGTTCCGGCCGGTCGAGACCCACAAGGCGTACGCCTCGGCGATCGTCCTCTACCGCTGAGCACCTGCTGAGCACCTGCTGAACACCTGCTGAACACCTCTGCGCCGGACCGCCGTTCGGCCCGACGCGCACTCCGACCCGGCTGGGAGCAGACCGCAGATGGACCCCGCAGAGATCCGCCTCCTGGCGGCCGGCACCGCGTTGCCGGGCCCGCCCATCGACAACGCCGCCCTGGGCCGCCGGTTCGGCATGGACGCGCTCTGGGAGCAGTGGGTGGACGCTTTCATCGGCACCCGCACCCGGCACCTCGCCCTCGACCTGGAGACCGGCGAGCAGCGCGACACCCTGGCCGACCTGGGCACCACCGCCGGCGGGCGCGCGCTCGCCGCGGCGGGCACCGACCCCGCCGACGTGGACCTCGTGGTGCTCGGCACCGCCACCCCGGACACCCTGATGCCCGCCACCGTCAACGTGATCGCCGACCGGCTCGGCATCGACGGCGTGGCCACCTACCAGTTGCAGTCCGGCTGCTCCGGCGCCGTCCAGGCGATCGACGTCGCCCGCCAACTGCTCTCCACCGGCCGGCACCGCACCGCCCTGGTGCTGGGCGGCGACGTCATCGCCAAGCACTACGACCTGACGGCCGACCTGCGCGCCGTCCCCCCGGCCGAACTGGTCAACTACGTGCTGTTCGGCGACGCCGCCGGGGCCGCCGTGCTGAGCGCCGACCCGGCCGCCGGGCCGACCGCCGTCCGGGCCTCCTTCGTCGAACTGGCCGGCCGGGGACGGGAACCCGGCCAGGTGCTGGAGTGGTTCGGCCCGGTCGACCGGCACAGCGGTCGGCCGACGGCCCGGGAGGACTACAAGGCGATCGAGGAGACCGTCCCGCTGTTCGCCGAGCAGATCCTGCACCGGCTGCTCGCCGAGGCCGGCTGGCAGGAGGGCGAGGTGACGCACCTGCTGCCGCCGCAGCTGTCCACCCGGATGACCAGCCGGATCGTCGAGCGCCTCGGGCTGAGCGGCGCCGAGGAGGTCAGCTGCGTCGGCGAGACCGCCAACACCGGGAACGCGCTGGTCTTCTTCCAGCTCGAACAGGTCCTGCCGAAGCTCTCCCCGGGTGACCGGGCCGCCGCGATCGCGGTCGAGTCCAGCAAGTGGATCAAGTCCGGGTTCGCCCTGGAACACGTCTGACCCCTCCCGGCCCCGCCCCGCCGCCGGGCCCGCCGTAACTCCGTCCGGCCCCGCCACACCTCGAACCATCGAAGGGCAGAGCACGCATGTCGAACGACGAGAAGCTCCGCGACTACCTCAAGCGGGTCAGCGCCAGCCTCCAGGACACCCGCCTGCGACTGGAAGAGGCCGAGGCCAGGTCCACGGAGCCGATCGCCGTCGTCGGGATGGCGTGCCGCTACCCGGGCGGGGTGGGCTCGCCGGAGGAGCTGTGGCGGCTGGTCGCCGAGGGCCGGGACGCGATCTCGGAGTTCCCGGCCGACCGGGGCTGGGACCTGGACGCGCTGTACGACCCGGACCCGGAGCGCACCGGCACCTCCTACACCCGGCACGGCGGCTTCCTGGCCGCGGCAGCCGGCTTCGACGGTGAGTTCTTCGGCATCAGCCCCCGCGAGAGCAGCACCATCGACCCCCAGCAGCGGCTGCTGCTGGAGACCACCTGGGAGGCGCTGGAGAGCGCCGGCCTGGACCCGGCCGCGCTGCGCGGGACCCCGGTCGGCGTCTTCACCGGGATCATGTACAACGACTACGGCTCGCGGCTCAACCCGCTGCCGGCCGCCGTCGAGGGACAGGTCGGCATCGGCAGTGCGCCGAGCGTGGCCTCGGGGCGGATCGCGTACACCTACGGCTTCGAGGGTCCGGCGGTGACGGTGGACACCGCGTGCTCCTCCTCCCTGGTCGCCCTGCACCTGGCCGCGCAGGCGCTGCGCTCGGGCGAGTGCACGCTGGCGCTCGCGGGCGGGGCCACCGTGATGGCCACCCCCAACACCTTCGTCGAGTTCAGCCGCCAGCGCGGGCTGTCGCCGGACGGCCGCTGCAAGGCGTTCTCGGCGGGCGCGGACGGCACCGGCTGGGGCGAGGGGGTGGCCCTGCTGCTCCTGGAACGGCTCTCCGACGCCCGGGCGAACGGCCACCCGGTGCTGGCGGTGGTGCGCGGCTCGGCCGTCAACCAGGACGGCACCAGCAGCCAGCTCTCCGCCCCGCACGGGCCTTCGCAGGAGCGGGTGATCCGGGCGGCGCTGGCGGCGGCCGGGTTGGGCGCGGCGGATGTGGACGCGGTGGAGGCGCACGGCACGGGGACGCGGCTCGGGGATCCGATCGAGGCGCAGGCGCTGCTGGCCACCTACGGTCAGGGTCGTGACGCCGAGCGGCCGTTGTGGCTGGGGTCGGTGAAGTCCAACATCGGGCACGCCCAGGCGGCGGCCGGGGTGGCGGGCGTGATCAAGATGGTGCAGGCGCTGCGGCACGGCGTGCTGCCCGCCACCCTGCACGTCGACGAGCCGACCGGGGAGGTGGACTGGTCCGTCGGCGGGGTGGAGCTGCTGCGCTCGCCGGTGGACTGGGCGCCGGGCGAGCGGCCGCGCCGGGCGGGGGTCTCCGCCTTCGGGATCAGCGGCACCAACGCGCACGTGATCCTGGAGGAGGCCCCGGCCGCCGCTGCGGCGGAGTCGGCTCCGATCGAGGGCCCTGCGGCTGCCCCCGTGCTGCTCTCGGCGCGCTCGGAGGCGGCGTTGGGCGCGGCGGCCGGGCGGCTGGCGGACTGGCTGGAGCACGGCGAGGGCGCGCAGGCCGGGCTCGCGGAGGTCGCGGCCTGGACGCTCACCTGCAGTGCCCGGCACCGGTTCGGGGCCGCCGTGGCCTCGCCGGACCGGGCTGAACTGATCGGCGGACTGCGGGCGTTGGCCGGGCGGTCGGCACACCCGGCGGTGGTGTCGGGTCGGGTGGCGTCCTCGCCGGGTCGGGTGGCGCTGGTGTTCCCGGGGCAGGGTTCGCAGTGGGTGGGGATGGGGGTGGCGCTGGCCGCGTCGTCTCCGGTGTTCGCCGCGTTGCTGGCCGACGCCGGCCGGGCGCTGGAGCCCTATGTGGAGTGGGAGTTGGCGGAGGCGTTGCGGGATCCGGTCCTGTTGGAGCGGGTGGACGTGGTGCAGCCGGTGCTGTGGGCGGTGATGGTGTCGCTGGCGGGGCTGTGGCGTTCGTACGGGTTGCCGGTGGACGCGGTGGTGGGTCATTCGCAGGGCGAGATCGCGGCGGCGGCGGTGTCGGGGGCGTTGAGCCTGGAGGACGCTGCGGCCGTGGTGGCCCTGCGCAGCAAGGCGATTCGGGTGGTGGCGGGTGACGGCGGGATGGCGTCGGTGCCGCTGCCGGTGGCGGAGGTGGAGGCGCTGATCGCCCGCTGGGACGGTGCGTTGGAGGTCGCGGCGGTCAACGGCCCTTCCTCGACGGTGGTTTCCGGGACCGCGACGGCGATCGGCGAGCTCGTGACCTGGGGTGAGCAGCAGGAGGTGCGGGTACGGCGCGTCCCGGTGGACTACGCCTCGCACTCCGCCCAGGTCGAACCCCTTGAGGCCGAACTCCTCGACCTGCTGGCACACATCAACCCCCAGCCCGCCGACATCCCGTTCTACTCCACCGTCACGGGAACCCTGTTGGACACCAGCGCCCTTGACGCCGGGTACTGGTTCCGCAACCTGCGCAGCCGGGTCCGCTTCGAGGACACCGTCCGCGCCCTGGCCGAGGACGGCTTCACCACCTTCGTGGAGGCCAGCGCCCACCCGGTGCTGACCGTCGGCATCCAGGAAACCCTGGCCGAACACCCGGACGCCCCGGACACCCTGGTCACCGGCAGCCTGCGCCGCAACCGCGAGGACGACCAACCGCTGCTCCAGGCCCTGGCCGCCGTCGAACTCCACGGCCACCGCCTCGACTGGCCCCTCACCACCCCCACCACCCCACCCGGCCTCCCCACCTACCCCTTCCAGCACCGTCGCCACTGGCTCGACGCCCCCACTCACGCGGGCGGCCCGGACGCGTCCGCCCACCCCCTGCTCGGCGCGAGTGTCGAACGCGCCGACGACGGCGGGCTGGTCCTCACCGGCCGCCTCTCCCCGCGCAGCCACCCCTGGTCGGCCGAGCACACCGTCGCCGGGACGGTCCTGTTCCCGGGGACGGGCTTCGCCGAACTCGCCCTGGCCGCCGCCGAGTCGGCAGGCTCCTCCGGCGTGGACGAACTCGTCCTGCTGGCGCCGCTGACCCTCGGCGGGGCGGTGCTCGACCTCCAGGTCCTCGTCCCGGCCGCCGACCGGGACGGCCGTCGGACCTTCGACGTCTACTCCCGCCCCGAGCACGGCGGCGCGGGCGACTGGACCCACCACGCGACCGGCACCCTGGCCGCCGAGCCGGCCGAACCGGCCACCCCCATCGAGGACTTCCCCACCGAGGACTTCCCCGCCGACTGGCCCCCGGCCGAGGCCGTCCCCCTCGAACTCGCCACCGCCGCAGCGCGGTTCGCCGCCGCCGAGGTCGGCTACGGCCCGACCTACCAGGGCCTGCGCGCCGCCTGGCAGCACGGCGACGTGCTCTACGCGACCGTCGAACTCCCCGAGCCCGCGCACCCCGACGCCGCCCGCTACGGCATCCACCCCGCCCTGCTGGACGCCGCCCTCCAGGCCGAGGCGGCGGCCGACGGCCCGGACCGCCCCGCCGAACTGCGGCTGCCGTTCGCCTGGAACGGCCTCGGCCTGCACGCGGTCGGCGCCACCGCGCTGCGGGTGCGGCTGGACCGCCTGGACCAGGACACCCTCCGCCTCCGGGCCGTCGACCCCGAGGGCGCCCCCGTCCTCACCGTCGACACCCTGGTGCTGCGCCCGGTCGCCGTCGACCGGCTGACCGCCCCCGCCCCCCGGGGCCCGGCCCGGCCCACCCGCACCCCGGCCCGCCGGGCCGCCGGGCGCACGGCGGGGGAGGGCGGTGCCGTCGAGCGCCTCCGCCGGCTGTCCGGCGCCGAGCTGGAGCGGCAGCTGCGCGAGCTGGTGCGCGGAGAGGTCGCCGCCGTCCTCGGCTACGCCACCCCCGCCGAACTCGACCCCGACCGGGCCTTCCGCGACCTCGGCTTCGAGTCCCTCACGGCCGTCCAACTGCGCGACCGGATCGCCGCCGCCACCGGACTCAAGCTGCCGCCGACCCTGGTGTTCAACCACCCCAGCCCGCGCGCCCTCGCCGAGCACCTCGGCGACCTGCTGCGCCGCAGCGGCAGCGCACCGGCCACCGCGCCCGCCCGTACCCGGGCCGCTGCCGACGAACCGCTCGCGATCATCGGGATGGCGTGCCGCTACCCGGGCGGGGTGGGCTCGCCGGAGGAGCTGTGGCGGCTGGTCGCCGAGGGCCGGGAGACGGTCTCGGAGTTCCCGGCCGACCGGGGCTGGGACCTGGACGGGCTGTACGACCCGGACCCGGAGCGCACCGGCACCTCCTACACCCGGCACGGCGGCTTCCTGACCGGCGCGGCCGACTTCGACCCGGCGTTCTTCGGCATCAACCCGCGCGAGGCCGTCGCGATGGACCCGCAACAGCGCCTGCTGCTGGAAACCTCCTGGGAGGCGCTGGAGAGCGCCGGCCTGGACCCGGCCGCGCTGCGCGGGACCCCGGTCGGCGTCTTCACCGGCCTGATCTACACCGAGTACGGCGGCCGGGTGCGCGGCTCCGCCCCCGAGGCGGAGGGCTACCTCGGCACCGGCAGCGCGGGCAGCGTGGCCTCGGGGCGGATCGCGTACACCTACGGCTTCGAGGGTCCGGCGGTGACGGTGGACACCGCGTGCTCCTCCTCCCTGGTCGCCCTGCACCTCGCGGGCCAGGCGCTGCGCTCCGGCGAGTGCAGCCTCGCCCTGGTCGGCGGCGCCACCGTGATGTCCACCCCGGACACCCTGATCGAGTTCAGCCGCCAGCGCGGCCTCTCGCCGGACGGCCGCTGCCGGGCCTTCGCGGCCGCTGCCGACGGCACCGGCTTCTCCGAGGGCGTCGGGCTGCTGCTGGTCGAACGGCTCTCCGACGCCCGGGCGAACGGCCACCCGGTGCTGGCGGTGGTGCGCGGCACCGCCGTCAACCAGGACGGTGCCTCGAACGGCCTGACCGCCCCGCACGGGCCTTCGCAGGAGCGGGTGATCCGGGCGGCGCTGGCGGCGGCCGGGCTGGGCGTCGCGGATGTGGACGCGGTGGAGGCGCACGGCACGGGGACGCGGCTCGGGGATCCGATCGAGGCGCAGGCGCTGCTGGCCACCTACGGTCAGGACCGGCCCGCCGAGCGGCCCTTGTGGCTGGGGTCGGTGAAGTCCAACATCGGGCACGCCCAGGCGGCGGCCGGGGTGGCGGGCGTGATCAAGATGGTGCAGGCACTGCGGCACGGGGTGCTGCCGAGCACCCTGCACATCGACGAGCCGACCGGCGCCGTCGAATGGGGGAGCGGTGCGGTCGAGCTGCTGCGCGCGCCGGTGGACTGGGCGCCGGGCGAGCGGCCGCGCCGGGCGGGGGTCTCCGCCTTCGGGATGAGCGGCACCAACGCGCACGTGATCCTGGAGGAGGCCCCGGCCGCCACCGGGCCTCAGGTGGAGCCGGTTCCTGCGGTCGCCCCGGTGCTGCTCTCGGCGCGCTCGGAGGCGGCGTTGGGTGCGGCGGCCGAGCGGCTGGCGGACTGGCTGGAGGGCCCGGGTGCCCGGGTCGGCCTGTCCGAGGTCGCGGCCTGGACACTGACCCGCGTCGCCCGGCACGGGTACGGCGCCGCCGTCGCCTCGGGCGAGCGCGCCGAGGTGGTGGCCGCACTCCGTGCGCTGACCGACCATCCGGCGGTGGTGTCGGGTCGGGTGGCGTCCTCGCCGGGTCGAGTGGTGCTGGTGTTCCCGGGGCAGGGTTCGCAGTGGGTGGGAATGGGGGTGGCGCTGGCCGAGTCGTCTCCGGTGTTCGCCGCGTTGCTGGCCGACGCCGGCCGGGCCCTGGAGCCCTATGTGGAGTGGGAGTTGGGGCAGGCGCTGCGGGATCCGGTCCTGTTGGAGCGGGTGGACGTGGTGCAGCCGGTGCTGTGGGCGGTGATGGTGTCGCTGGCGGGGCTGTGGCGCTCGTACGGGTTGCCGGTGGACGCGGTGGTGGGGCACTCGCAGGGGGAGATCGCGGCGGCTGCGGTCTCCGGGGCGTTGAGCCTGGAGGACGCTGCGGCCGTGGTGGCCCTGCGCAGTAAGGCGATTCGGGTGGTGGCGGGTGACGGCGGGATGGCGTCGGTGCCGCTGCCGGTGGCGGAGGTGGAGTCCCTGATCGCCCGCTGGGACGGTGCGTTGGAGGTCGCGGCGGTCAACGGGCCTTCCTCGACGGTGGTTTCCGGGACCGCGACGGCGATCGGCGAGCTGGTGACCTGGGGCGAGGAGCAGGACGTACGGGTGCGGAAGGTTCCGGTGGACTACGCCTCGCACTCCTCCCAGGTCGATCCCCTGCGCACCGAACTCCTCGACCTGCTGGCACACATCAGCCCCCAGCCGTCGGAGATCCCGTTCTACTCGACCGTCACGGCCGGGCCGCTGGACACTGCGGAGCTGGACGCCGGGTACTGGTTCCGCAACCTGCGCAGCCGAGTGCGCTTCGAGGACACCGTCCGTGCCCTGGCCGCCGAGGGCTTCACGACCTTCGTGGAGGCCAGCGCCCACCCGGTGCTGACCGTCGGCATCCAGGAAACCCTGACGGAACAGCCGGAGGCCCTGATCACCGGCACCCTGCGCCGCAACCGCGAGGACGATCAGCCGCTGCTCCAGGCCCTGGCCGCCGTCGAACTCCACGGCCACCGCCTCAGCTGGCCCCTCACCACCCCCACCACCCCGCCCGGCCTCCCCACCTACCCCTTCCAGCACGAGCACTACTGGCTCGACCCCGCCCCGGACATCAGCGACCCGGGCCACCTCGGCCTCCAGAGCGCCGACCACCCACTGCTGGGCGCCACCACCGACCTGCCGGACGGCACCGCGCTCTACACCAGCCGAATCTCCACCGGCACCCACGCCTGGCTGCTCGACCACGCCGTCACCGGCACCCCGCTGCTGCCCGCGACCGCGCTGGTCGAACTCGCCCTGCACGCCGGCCACCGCGCCGCCGTCCCGGCCCTGGCCGAACTGACCCTGGAGGCACCGCTGTTGCTCGACGACGGCGCCGTGCACCTGCAGACCACCGTCCAACCGCCGGACACCGACGGCGCCCGTGCGCTCGCCGTCCACTCCCGCCCGGCGGCCGCCGGCCCGCAGGAGCCGTGGACCAGGCACGCCACCGCCCTGCTCCTCCCAGACCACCCGTCCGCCGCCGCCCCCGAGGACCGGCCCGAGGACCGGCCCGCGGCCTGGCCCCCGCCCGGCGCCACCCCCGTGGACCCGGCCGACCTCTACCCCGGCCTCGCCGACCGCGGCTACGACTACGGCCCGGCCTTCCAGGGCGTCCGCGCCCTGTGGCGCGCCGGTGACGCCGTCTACGCGACCGTCGAACTCCCCGAGCCCGCGCACCCGGACGCCGCCCGCTACGGCATCCACCCCGCCCTGCTGGACGCCGCCCTGCACCCGCTCGCCGCCGGCCTCACCGCCCACGCGGACGGCACTCGCGAGGACGGCACTCGCGAGGAGAGCGACCCCGAGGACGCCGACCGGGGAACGGCACTCCCCTTCGCCTGGACCGGCGTCACCCTCGCCGCCACGGCCGCCACCACCCTGCGGGTCCGGCTGACCCGGCACGGCGCCGACTCGGTCGCGCTGACCGCCACCGACCCGCTCGGCGGGCCGGTGCTCACCGCCGAGCGGATCGCCCTGCGCCCGCTCGCCCCGGGCGCCCTCGCCGCCGCCCGGCCGGTCGGGCGGGCCGACGGCCTGTACCACCTGGACTGGGCGCCCGTGCCCCCGTCGGCGGCCGTCCCCGCCGACCGGGCGGTGGTCGAACTGCCCGAGCACCACCTCTCCGCCGACCCCACCGACCCCACCGACCCGGCAGAACTCCCCGACCCCGCAAGCCTGTTCACCACCGACCCGCCCGCCCTCGCCGTCCTCCCACTCACCCTCCCCGAGCCGACGGCCCCGAACCCGAACCAGGACCAGGACCAGGACCCCGCCGCCGCCACCGCCACCCTGCTCGGCTTCGTCCAGCGCTGGCTCGCCCAGGACCACCTGGCCGACACCCGGCTCGCCGTGCTGACCCGCGACGCCCAGCACACCGGCCCCGCCGACCGCCCGGTCCGGCCGGTCGCGGCCGCCCTCTGGGGCCTGCTGCGCAGCGCCCAGACCGAGCACCCCGGCCGGTTCCGCCTGCTGGACACCGACGGGCACCCCGACTCCCGGGCGGCGCTGGGCACCGCCCTCGCCCGGGACGAGCCCCAACTCGCCCTGCGCCGGGGCGCGCTGCTCGCCCCGGCGGTCGTCCCGCTGCCCGCCCGGCCCGAGCTCACCGCCCCCGGGGACGGCCCCTGGCGGCTCGCCCCCACCGGGGACACCCTGGACGCGCTGGCCCTGCTCCCCGCCCCGGACGCCGCCCGCCCGCTCGCCCCCGGCGAGGTGCGGATCGCCGTGCGGGCCGCCGGGCTGAACTTCCGTGACGTGCTGATCACCCTCGGCGTCTACCCGGACCGCGCCCTGCTCGGCACCGAGGCGGCCGGCGTGGTCACCGAGGTCGGCCCGGGCGTGACCGGCCTGGCGCCCGGCGACCGGGTCACCGGCCTGGTGTCCGGGGGCATCGGCCCGGTCGCGGTCACCGACCACCGGCTGCTGGCCCGCGTCCCGGCCGGCTGGAGCTTCGCCCAGGCCGCCGCCGTCCCCGCCGCCTACCTGACCGCCCACTACGCCCTGGTCGACCTGGCCGGGCTCCGCGCGGGCGAGCGGCTGCTGGTGCACTCGGCGGCCGGCGGCGTCGGCATCGCCGCCGTCCAGCTCGCCGCCCACCTGGGCGCCGAGGTGTACGGGACGGCCGGGCCCGGCAAGTGGGACACCCTGGCGGCGCTGGGCGTCGACCCGGCCCGCACCGCCTCCTCCCGCACCCTCGACTTCGAGGGGCTCTTCCTCGCCGGGACGGACGGCGCCGGGGTGGACGTGGTGCTGAACTCCTTCACCGGGGACTTCGTCGACGCCTCGCTGCGGCTGCTGCCGCGCGGCGGCCGCTTCGTCGAGATGGGCAAGGCCGACCTGCGCGACCCCGACCGGATCGCCGAGCAGTACCCGGGTGTGCGCTACCGCTCCTTCGACCTGCTGGAGGCCGGTCCGCAGCGGATCGGCGAGCTGCTGACCGAGCTGCTGGCGCTGTTCGAGCGCGGGGTGCTGACCCTGCCGCCGATCACCGCCTGGCCGGTCGCCCGGGCCGGGGAGGCGCTGCGCCACCTCGGCCAGGCCCGGCACACCGGCAAGGTCGTGGTGACCGTCCCCGCGCCGCTCGACCCGGCCGGCACCGTGCTGGTCACCGGCGGCACCGGCACCCTCGGCGCGCTGACGGCCCGGCACCTGGTGACCGAGCACGGCGCCCGGCACCTGCTGCTGGCGGGCCGGCGCGGCCCCGAGGCGGCGGGCGCCGCCGAGCTGGCCACCGAACTCGCCGCACTGGGCGCCGAGGTGACCGTCGCCGCGGTGGACGTCGCCGACCGGGCGGCGCTGGCCGCGCTGCTCGACTCCGTCCCCGCCGAGCACCCGCTGACGCTGGTGGTGCACGCCGCCGGCGCCCTCGCGGACGGCGTCCTGGAGGCCCTCGACCCGGCCGCGCTGGAGGCGGTGCTCGCCCCCAAGGCCCGGGCCGCCCGCCACCTGGACGAGCTGACCCGGCACGCCGACCTCGCCGACCTGGTGCTGTTCTCCTCCGTCTCCGGGGTGCTCGGGGGCGGCGGACAGGCCAACTACGCGGCGGCCAACGCCTACCTGGACGGCCTCGCGCACCGCCGCGCCGCCGAGGGCCTGCCCGCGACCTCGCTCGCCTGGGGCCTGTGGCAGCGGGCCAGCGGATTGACCGGACAGCTCACCGACGGCGACCGGGCCCGACTGGCCCGGGGCGGCCTGGTGCCGCTCACCGACCGGGAGGGCCTTGCCCTGCTGGACGCGGCCCGCGCCACCGGCCGGGCGGCCGTCGTCACCACCCGCTTCGACCTGCGGGCGGGCCGGGCCGCCGGGACCGTACCCGCGCTGCTGCGCTCGCTGGCGGGCGCCCCCGCCCGGCGCAGCGCCGCCGGCGCGCCCGCCGCCGGAGGCCCGGCCCCGCTGTCGGACCGGCTCGCCGGCCTGGACCCGGCCGGGCGGGCCGAGGCCCTGCTCGACCTGGTGCTCGGCCAGGCCGCCGCCGTCCTGGGCCACGGCGGGGCCGGAACCGTCGCCGCCGACCAGGCCTTCAAGGAGATCGGCTTCGACTCGCTCACCGCCGTCGAACTGCGCAACCGCCTGGGGGCGGCCACCGGCCTGCGGCTGGCCCCGACCACGGTGTTCGACCATCCGACCCCGGCGGCGCTGGCCGCCCACCTGCACCGGGCCCTGGCCCCCGAGGACGAGGCCGCGCCGGACCCGTTCCTGCGCGAGCTCGACCGGCTGGAGTCCCTGCTGCCCGCGCTGGCCGCCGCGGACGGCGTCCGGGGAGCGGTCGGCCGGAGGCTGCGCGAGCTGCTCTGGCGCCTGGACGACACCCCGGCCGAAGGCGACGGCGAGGGCGAGCGCGCCGAGGACCTCGCGACGGCCAGCGACGAGGAACTGTTCGCCGCGCTCGACGACGAACTCAACCATCCCGGAACGGAGGTCTGAGATGCCCGGGACGACCGAACCCGCCGCCACCTCCGGCGGCGCCCCCACCGCCACCCCCGGCGGCACCGAGGAACGGCTGCGCGACTACCTGCGCCGCGCGACCGCCGACCTGCGCCAGGCCAGGCGCCGGATCGAGGCCCTGGAGGAGCGCGCGCACGAGCCGGTCGCGATCGTCGGCATGGCCTGCCGGCTGCCCGGCGGCGTGCGCACCCCCGAGGACCTGTGGCGGCTGCTCGCCGAACGCCGGGACGCCATCGGCGACTTCCCCGCCGACCGCGGCTGGGACCTCGACGCGCTGTTCGACGAGGACCCGGCCACCCCCGGCACCTCCTACGCCCGCCAGGGCGGCTTCCTGGACGGCGCCGGCGAGTTCGACGCCGCCTTCTTCGGCCTCGGCCCGCGCGAGGCGCTCGCCATGGACCCCCAGCAGCGGCTGCTGCTGGAGACCGCCTGGCGGACCTTCGAGTCCGCCGCCCTCGACCCGGCCGCCCTGCGCGGCAGCCGGACCGGCGTGTACGTCGGCATGATCGGCCAGGACTACGCCCCGCGCCCGCACGAGGTGGCCGGCGAACTCGACGGCCACTTCATGACCGGCAACGCCGGGTCCGTCGCCTCCGGCCGGCTCGCCTACCACTTCGGCCTGCACGGACCGGCCCTGACCGTCGACACCGCCTGCTCCTCCTCGCTGGTGGCGCTGCACCTGGCGGCCCGCTCGCTGCGCTCGCGCGAGAGCGACCTCGCCCTGGCCGGCGGGGCCTGCGTGCTGGCCCACCCGAGGGTGTTCCTGGAGTTCAGCCGCCAGCGCGGGCTGGCCCCGGACGGGCGGTGCAAGGCCTTCGCGGCGGGCGCCGACGGCACCGGGCTCGCCGAGGGCGTCGGCCTGCTGCTCCTGGAGCGCCTGTCCGACGCCCGCGCCAACGGCCACCGGGTGCTGGCCGTGCTGCGCGGTTCGGCCGTCAACCAGGACGGCCCGAGCAACGGGCTCACCGCTCCCAGCGGGCCGGCCCAGGAGGCCGTCGTCCGGGAGGCGCTGGCCGACGCCCGGCTCACCCCCGACCAGGTCGACGCGGTCGAGGCGCACGGCACCGGCACCACGCTCGGCGACCCGATCGAGGCCCGCGCCCTGCTCGCGGTGTACGGCCGCGCCGAGCGCGAACGCCCGCTGCGGCTCGGCTCGTTGAAGTCCAACATCGGTCACACCCAGGCCGCCGCCGGAGCCGCCGGGGTGATCAAGCTGATCCTCTCCCTGCGGCACGACACCCTGCCCGCCAGCCTCCACCTGGACACGCCCACCCCGCACGTCGACTGGTCGGAAGGCGCCGTCGAACTGCTCGCCGAGGCCGCGCCCTGGCCGCGCGGGGAGCGCCCGCGCCGGGCCGCCGTGTCCTCCTTCGGGATCAGCGGCACCAACGCCCACCTGATCCTGGAGGAGGCCCCCGAGCCGCCGCCCGCCGAACCCGGTCCCGAACCCGGCGCCGGCCCCGCCGACCGGCCCTGGCTGCTCACCGCCCGCACCCCCGAGGCGCTGCGCGACCACGCGCTGGCGCTGGCCGCGCACGCCGAGGCCGGCGCCGTGGACGGCACCGGGAACGGCGCCGCGGACCGTGCCCGGGACACCGCCCACTGGCTCGGCCACGGCCGGGCGCGGTTCCCGCACCGGGCCGCCGTGCTGGCCGACCGCCCGGCGGAGATCGCCCCGGCCCTGCGCGCCCTGGCGGCCGGCGGCACCCACCCCGCCCTGGTGCGCGGCACCGCCGTCGCCGCCCCCAGGGCCGCCTGGACCTTCACCGGCCAGGGCTCCCAGCAGCCCGGCATGGGGCGTGAACTCCACGCCGAGCACCAGGAGTTCGCCAAGGCGCTGGACGAGGTGTGCGACGCCCTCGACCCCCACCTGGACCGCCCGCTGCGGGACGTGATGTTCGCCGAACCGGGCTCCGCCGCCTCCGCACTGCTGGACCGCACCCGGTACACCCAGCCGGCCCTGTTCGCCCACCAGACCGCGCTGGCCCGACTGCTGGGCACCCGGCTGCCCCCACCGGTCGCGGTGCTCGGCCACTCGATCGGCGAACTGTCCGCCGCCCACCTGGCCGGGGTGTTCGACCTGGAGTCGGCGGCCGCGCTGGTCGCCGCCCGGGCCCGGCTGATGGACGAACTGCCCGCCGGCGCGGGCGCGATGCTCTCCGTCCAGGCCCCCGAGGAGCGGCTCACCGCACTGCTCGCACCGTACGGGCAGGCGCTCGGCCTGGCCGCCGTCAACGGACCGGCCTCCACGGTGGTCTCCGGCGACGCCGACGCGATCGCCCGGCTCGACCGCGAGCTCACCGGCCTCGGCCTGCGCACCCGCCGGCTGCGGGTCTCGCACGCCTTCCACTCCGCCCAGCTGGACCCGGTGCTGGAACGCTTCCACGCCGAGGCGCGGCGGATCGGCTACCGCGCCCCGAGCCTGCCGGTGATCAGCAACCTCACCGGCGAGACCGCCGACCCCGAGCGGATCGCGAGCCCCCGCTACTGGACCGAGCAGATCCGCGCCACCGTCCGCTTCGAGCAGGGCGTGCGCACCCTGCGCGAGCGGTACGGCGTCACCGCCTACCTGGAACTCGGCCCGCACAGCACGCTCGCCGCGCTGACCGCCGCGATCCACCCGGAGGCCGTCCAACTGCCCGTGCAGCTGCGCGAACGGCCCCCGTCGAGGGCGCTCGCCGCCGCGCTGGCCGGGGCCGAGGTGCACGGGCTGCCGGTCGGCGGGCCGAGCGGGCCGGCGCCCGCCGCCGACCCCGACACCGTGCCCGGCCACCCCTTCGCCCCGACGGTCCACTGGCTGGCCACCCCCGGCCCCTCCGGCGCCGGCCGCGAACCCGCGCCGCTGCCCGGGGCCACCACCGCGGAACGGGAGCCCGCCGAGGACCCGGCCGCCCTGCTGCGGCGCTGGGCGGACGCCGGGCCCGGGCACCGCACCGCCCTGCTGCTCGCCCTGGTCAGGGAACAGGCCGCCGAGGCCCTCGGCTACGCCGACCCGGCCCGGATCGGCGAGCGGGAGCGCTTCCAGGACCTCGGCTTCTCCTCCTTCACCGTCCTGGACCTGCGCAACCGGCTCGTCGCCGCGACCGGGCTCGCGCTCCCCCCGGTGGTCGCCTTCGACCACCCCACGCCGGTCGAACTGACCGCCCACCTCGACCACCTGCTGGCCGAGTCCGTCCTGCCCGCCGCCTGAGGCACCGAGCCCGTCCACCCCCCACCGAACGACCAAGCCCGCCGAACCTTCCAGAGGAGCGAACCCCGGTCATGCGCGTCGGAATCACCTACCTCAGCATCTCCCCGTCGGTCGACCGGTCGTCCGCCCGGCAGAAGTACCTGGACTTCGCCCGGCAGGTCGAATGGGCCAACGACCGGGGCTTCTCCGGCATCTGGATCACCGAGCACCACTTCTCCGGCTACAGCCTCAGCTCCTCCCCGCTGCTGCTGCTCGGCCAGGCCGCCGCGCTCGCCCCCGACCTGCGGATCGGCACCGGCATCCTGGTGCTGCCGCTGTGGGACCCGGTCCGCCTGGTCGCCGACGTCAACACCCTGGACCAGCTGTCCGGCGGCCGCCTGGACCTCGGCATCGGCCGCGGCTACCAGCCGCACGAGTTCCTCGGCTTCGGCCGCGACCTCGACCGGAGCCGGGCCGCCTTCGAGGAGTCCGCCGACCTGGTGCTGCGGCTGCTCACCGAGACCGAGGTCACCCACAAGGGCGAGTTCCACCGGATCGACGCCCCGGTGACCGTCCTGCCGCCCTCCCACCAGGCCCCGCACCCGCCGGTGTGGGCCGCCGCGGTGTCGCCCGAGTCCACCCGCTTCGCCGTCCGGCGCGGCTTCCACCTGCTCGGCCTCGCCCTGTCGACCCCGGCCGAACTCGCGGCCCAGTGGCGGACGGTGACCACCCTGGCGGCCGAGGAGGGGGTCGCGGCGGAGGGCCTGGAGTACGCCGTCAACCGCTTCGTCCACGTCGGCACCGACCCGGCCGGGCGCCGGGCCGCGGCCCGCGAGGTCGCCCGGCAGATCCAGACCTCCCGCGCCCTGGCCGAGGGCGCCTACCCGACCGGGGGCCGGCCACCGGTCCCGGCCGCCGTCGACCCGGCCGACGAGGAACTCGCCTACCAGCGGCTGCTGGCCGGCTCGCCCGAGCAGATCGTCGAGCAGATCGCCGAACTCGCCGCCGCCGGCGTCACCCGGGTCAACGCCGCCTTCGAGTACGGCACCCTGCCCGCCGACACGGCGTTCGCCGCGCTGCGCACCTTCGCCGCCGAGGTGCTCCCGGCCCTGCGGGAGCTGCCCGTACGGCTCTGAACCCCCGCCCCGCAGCCCCCACCCCCCAGCCCCCACACGCCGCAGGGGTGGGACAC